>CALXUH010000054.1 GCA_944391645.1 uncultured Clostridia bacterium
ATAATGAATTCGTAATTCACGATATAAAAGTTATCGAAAGCCAAAATGGATTATTTATAGCTATGCCAAGTAGAAAAACTCCAAACGGAGAATTCAAAGATATAGCTCATCCAATCAATGCTGAAACTAGAGAAAAAATTCAAACAGCTATTTTAGAAGCTTATGAAGCTCCAGAAACAGAATCAGCAGAATAATAAATGATTTTAAAGAAAGCACGAAAAGGTGTTTTCTTTTTTTATATAAAAATATACAATATTTATAATATACAAAATATAAAATTTAATTTGCAAAATAATGAAGTAATTATAATTTTTTAAAAAACAAATTATTTTATTATAAAAATATTTTTTTTCCTTGATATTTTTTTTAATATATTGTATTATATTAAAAGAGAAAAAGTGAAATAATAGGAGGATTTTATGAAAAAAACCATAGTAGCAATAATATTAGTTATGATGATATTATTAATAACGGGAATTACTGTACTTGCAACAAACGAAGCAGAAACACTAGAAGATGAAAATGCAAATGAAATTTTAACTATAAAAGATGGGATGAATGCAAAGATAGAAAAATATAGTGATGAATATGGCTCAGATGCTTACGGATTAGCAGCATACATATTAAATGATGTTGTTAGATATTATAGCATCCCAGTTTGTTTTGTAGGAATAGTAATTGGCGCATTGAACCAATATGTACTAGGAACAAGAAGACTTGATAAAAAACACAAAGGATATGGAATAATAATGACATTTGTAACACTATTGGTTGTATGCCAAATTTTACCACTTGTATTCACTGTAGTAGTAATAGGTTGGAGGGGTTAATAGATGAAAGTATTATTTGCAGTTAATAATGATAGTATATCGGAAGCAATAATGAAAAAGTATCAAAGAGATTATAAAGAAATTTTATCATATAAAAATGTTTATTATTTTAATGCTATTTTAAAAGAATTACAAAATAACAAGGATTATGATAGAATAGTAATAGCTGAAGATTTAGAACCATTTGCAAATAATAATTATGACGCAATAGATAAATTCTTATTTGATAAACTAGAGAAGATAAATGAAGAAGCAAAAGATTCAACAGGAACTAATATTGAGGTTATACTTATATGTGCAGATAGAAGGTCTAAATCAGATCATATGTTAACAAAATTATTTGAAATTGGTATGTATAATGCATTAATAGGAGATGAAAGGAACATTGAAAGCCTTTGTAGATTAATGTATCAACCAAGGACAAAAAAAGAAGCAAAAATTGCATATAATGTAAGGGAAAATGCTGGGATGTACCAAACTGATGATGATAATGGAGTAAGCGAATCAGAGGTTCAAAATATATTAGCTCATTACAAACGATTAGGAAAAAATGAAGATAAATATGTAGATAGCTTTAATAATATTGTTTCGCAATACACAGATGCACAATTGAAAATAATAATAAAATGTTTACCATTACATGTAAAGGCTGTGTTAGAACAAAGATCTCCAAAATATCAACAATTATCAACATTTTCTGCTAGAAACAAATATGGAACAGAAATAAATCGTACAAAGAATTTAAAAACAATTAAATCTGAAGAACAAATAGATGTAAAAATGTTAAAAAATGATGGAGAAAAAATAACAAAACCAATAGTTATTCCATCAGAATTAAATAATGAAAAAACAGTAAAAATACAACAAAAAACTATTCAACAAGAAGAAGTAGAACCAAATTTATTTGAAGAAGAAACAGAAGAACACTTACAAGAAGAGGAAACGATGTCAGATTTATTTGAAGAGGAAGTAGTAGAAACACCAAAAAGAGGAAGAGGTAGACCAAGAAAAAACATAAATCAAAATGTTGAAGAGGATAAACCAAAAAAAGGCAGAGGTAGACCTAAAAAAGAAGAACTTAAAAAAGATGATGAGGGAGAAGACGAATTTGATATAGATTTATTTAACCTAGATTCGAATGATGATGCTAATGATGAAAATCAAACTGATACTTTACCAGATGATATGGATTTTGATTTATTTAGTATGGAGCAAGATGATGATGATAAGCAAGAAGAAACATTAGATGAGGAAACATATGATGTTAGTGAAAGCTATAATAATGATAGTGATGATGTAGACTTATTTAACATAGGTTTAAAAGAAGACAAAAATAAAGAAGATAACAGCGAAGATACATTTACTATAAATAATGAGCAAAATGTTATAAAAAAAGAAAATAACAATGTGGAATCAGATGGAAATAACTATATAGAAACAACCATTAAAAATTCAGCTCAATTAAATACGTTACTTACAAGTGAAAAGAAAATAGTAGCCTTTGTTGGAACAACAAAAAATGGGACATCTTTTGTTGTAAATAATTTAGCATTAACATTAGCTAGTATGGATATATCAACTGCTATTTTGGATATGACTAGAAATAAAAATTCATATTATATATTTACCAAAAATGAAGAAAACCTAAGAAAAATAGCTGAAAATAGTGTAGCTAATTTAGAAAAAGGAATATGTAACGGAATAAAGGTAGAAAAAAATCTTACAGTGTATACAGAAATTCCAGGAGAAAACACACAAAAAAGAAATATTGAAAATATGTTGGTAACATTAATGGAAAAACATGATATAGTGTTAATAGATACAGATTTTAATACAGATATACAATGTTTCGCATTAGCGCAAGAAATATATTTAGTACAGAGTATGGATGTACTAACAATTCAACCACTTACAGCATTCCTTAGAAATTTAAAAATGAAAAGTGTATTAAGACCTGAAAAGATAAAAATAGTAATAAATAAAGCACAAAATCTAAGAACTCTGACAGATAGTATATTGATTGGTGGAATATCTTCATATAATGATCCTACAATGACTCTTATGACAGACTTATTTAACAAAGATAATGTAATATATTGTAAAATTCCTTTTGAAGTACAAAATTATATAAAATATTTAGACTCATTAGTAAATTGCGAAATTTATTTAAGAGGTTATACAAAATCACTAATAATTGCATTCAATAGTCTGGCTGAAATAGTCTATCCATTATTAACAAAAACAAAATATGTGCCAAACAAAAAAAGCAAAAAAAGAATGGAGTTTTCAGATATGACAAGAAATACTTTAAACAAAATGAAAAAAAATTATTAAAATAAGGAGAAAACAAATTGATAATAGTAATAATTGCTTTAATTTTAATTGTAATGATATTAATTGGCTATAATTTACATATTTCAAAAAAGGTAAGAACCTTAAGCAATACAAGAGAAATGGTTGCAAATCTACAGGTGTTGCAGGATTTTATGGATATAGTAGGAAGAGAAATTTCTGTTGAAGATAAAATAAAATTAATTAATAATATATTAATAGAAAAATACAATATAAAGTATTCTACAATTGTTGTATTTAATGGTGCAGAATATACGTTAAAAGCATCAAACGTTGATAAAAGATTCTGGAAAGTACTTACAAATCTACATACAGAAGAAATATTTAAGGATAGTATAAAAACGGCAACACCTAAATATATAACAACAAATTCTCCAAATGAGAAATTAACATATCAAAAAACAGAAATGGCAAGGGCAAAATCAGCAATGTTTTTCCCATTATATATCGATAATATATATATTGGATATTGGATAATAGAAAGTGATATTGAACATGCTTTTGATAATATGGATACAAATATTTTAGGTGTAATTAAAGAAAACATAGTATCTGTACTAAAAACTATATCATACCAAAATACTGTGGAGAATATATATAGGGAAGATAAAACAACAGGATTATTATCAGCAGAATACTTATATGGAAAAGGTAAAAGAAAAATAGATGAATTTGTTCAATCTACTATATGTATGTTTACAATAACAAATATAGAAAAAATAAATGAAAAATACGGAAGAAATATTGGAACACAAATAATATTAAGAATAGCTAATTCAGTAAAAAGCAGTATATCTTCAGATTATGTTTTTGTTAGATATATGGGTCCTAAATTTGCAATTGCATTTCCTGGTATAGATATGCATGGCGCAACAGAATTTTTGGTAGAATTAAAGCAAAAAGTTGAGGATATACAACTCGAAATAAAAGGTAGATCGAAAAAAACTAAAACTGTTAAAGAAATAATTGTAAAACCAGAAACTAATTTTGTAATTGCTACATACTATAAAGGAACAGGATTGGAAGAAGTAACAAAAAAACTAGAAGAATATATTGACAATAGTAATAAAACAGAAAGTGCAATAACAAGCATATAAAAATTATTATAGTATTTTATTAAATGATAAAATAGGAGGTATATTATGATTAGCGATGAGACAGTAAATTTTAAAGTTGAAAGAGATAAAAATAATCAGACAAAAGAAATTCTAAAGCAAGTATATGATGCTCTTAAGGAAAAAGGATATAATCCCATAAATCAAATTGTAGGATACATCTTATCTGGAGATCCTACATATATAACAAGTCATAAAAATGCAAGGAATGTAATAAGAACATTAGAAAGAGATGAATTATTGGAGAAAATGGTAAAAAATTATATAGAAGTAGATGAGTAAAATGAGAAAGCTTGGTATTGATTATGGAGATGCAAGGGTTGGAATAGCCATAACAGACGAATTAAATATTACTGTACAAGGACTAGAAACAATACATCATAATGGAAATGATAAAATTATTTTATCAAGGTTAGATGAAATATTTGCAGAATATAAAGTTGATACTATTGTTGTAGGGATGCCTTATAATATGGATGGGAGTAGTACATTTAGGGTAGAAAATACTAATAAATTTATACATAAATTAAAATGTAAATATAACAAAATTTTAATTGAAACTATAGATGAAAGATTAACAACGGTTCAAGCAAGTAAAACCATGAATGATTTAAACATAAAGGCTAAAAAGAAAAAGAATATAATAGATACTATTTCAGCAGTATATATTTTAGAAACATATATGAATAAAAATAATTTTATAAACTATTGCAAATAATAATTGTATGTGATATAAAAAAAGTAATTAAATGAAAGGAGAAAAAAGTATGGATGAAAATGAAGAATTAAGTAATATAATTACATTGAATGATGAAGATGGAAAAGAAGTTCAGTTTGAATTCTTAGACCTTATTGAATATAACTCAGAAGAATATGTAATACTTTTACCAGTAGAAGAAACAGAAGAGGCTGGAGAAGTAGTAATTCTAAAAGTAGAACATACAGAATCTGATGAGGAAGAATCTTATGTTGGAGTAGAAGACGAAGAAGAATTAAATGCGGTATTTGCAATTTTTAAAGACAAATTTAAAGATGAATTTAATTTTATTGATGACGAATAATAAAATAAAGGTAAAATGGGCACATATTGATGTGCCTATTTCTTTTAAATAAATTATTTAAGATAATTTATAGATGTTTGTCTTGCATTATTCTTAATAATAATTTCAGCATTTTCATTAAGTATATAATTATTTATATATATATCACCTGTAAATTCATAAGATAAAGCTAAACGCTCATAAAGGTTTTTTATGTGATTTATTTTAATATATAAAAAATAATATTTATTAAATAAATACAAAGAGGATTTTACTTTAAATGCAGAACCTATATAGGTTGAAAACATACAAAATTCATTAAATGTATTGAACCTAATAAAAAAATAGTTATAATTTATAAGTTTAATATATTTTTTATTAGAAATATGTAGACATTTTACTCCTGGTATATGCGTAGCAATTATAATAAAATAATTTTCAGAAGAAACAAATATAATCTCTAATTTATATCTATTGTAATTAATTGAATAATTCATATTGGTATTGGCAAAATTTAATATTTTTGAAATTACATTGTAATTTTTAAAAGCATTACACATAAATGAATGAAAATCAATATTTAGTTTACTCAAATCAGACAAATTAAAAACAATTTCTAATTGATTTTTACTAATCTCTTTTATTTGCATTATATGCCTCCTACAATAATTATAACATGGCTAAATAAAAATATAAATGATAAAAATTTGGAAAATAATCTAATTCATAAAAAGTAAAATAGAGGTTGAAAAAATATGAAAATCAATATATAATATACAAGATAAATTAAAATACAAAGGAGGATTAAAAATGGCAACAAGAGATAAAAACATATGGATTTTGTTAGTATTTTTATTATCAGGCTTGGTAATAGGTGGATTGCTTGGAGAAATTGCTTCAAAAGTTGATTGGCTATGGTGGCTATCATATGGAGAAAGTTTTGGAATTTCATCACCAATTGAACTAGATTTAAGTGTTATAAAAGTAACATTTGGATTAATGTTTAAAATTAATATTGCAAGTATTGTAGGAATGGCTTTAGCAATATTTATATATCGAAAGGTATAATAGATGCTAATTATTAATAAAAAGATGGGGGAATAGAAAGGATTTTTTTATGAAAATGAAAGAGATACCCTCATCAGAAAGACCCTATGAAAAATTAGAATTTTATGGAGCTGAAAAATTATCAAATGCAGAATTATTGGCAATAATAATAAAGACGGGGACCAAAGACAAGACAGTTGTTATGATAGCGCAAGAAATATTAAAATTACAAAGTGGAAAAAGTTTAAGATTTTTGCAAGATTTATCAATCGAAGATTTCATGCAAATAAAAGGAATAGGCAAAATTAAGGCAATACAATTAAAAGCAGTTGCTGAACTTACAAAAAGAGTAGGACAGCCAATTGATAGTAAATTTAAAATAAAAACTGCTAAAGATGTTGCTGATTTATTAATGGCCGAAATGAAATATGAAAAACGTGAAATAGCAAAAGTATTGTTACTAAACAGCAAAAATATAATTCAAAAAGTGGTTGATATTTCGCTAGGAGGAACAAATTTTGCATATTTAGAACCAAAAGATGTTTTTACAGAAGCAATAAAGGTAGGAGCACCAAAGATAATTCTTGTTCATAATCATCCAAGTGGAGACGCAAAACCCAGTAAAAGCGATTTTGCATTAACAGAAAGAATTTATGATGCAGCACAAATATTGGGAGTAGATTTGCTAGACCATATAGTAATTGGAGATGAAACATATGAGAGCATTTTAAGAAAGGATTGAGGAGAATATGAATTTTTTTAGTTTTAAAGGTAAGGACATTGGAATAGATTTAGGAACAGCAAACACTTTGGTATTATTAAAAGGAAAGGGAATAATATTAAATGATCCATCAGTTGTTGCAATAGATTTACAAACAAACGAAATAATAGCAACTGGAAACGAAGCAAAGGAAATGCTTGGTAGAACACCAGAAACTATAAAAGCCGTAAGACCATTAAAAGATGGAGTTATTGCAGACTTTACTGCTACTCGGCTTAATGTTAAAAAACATATTATCAAAAGTATGTCAAAGATATAATGCAGGAAGACCAAGAGTTGTTGTAGGAGTGCCATCTGGTATTACGGAAGTAGAAGAAAGAGCAGTTGAAGAATCTATTATAAGAGCTGGAGCAAAGGAAGTATTTTTAATAGAAGAGCCAATGGCAGCAGCGATTGGAGCAAATTTAGAAGTGGCCGAACCAACAGGTAATATTATTGTAGATATAGGAGGAGGTACAACAGAAGTCGCAGTTATTTCATTGGGAGGTATAGTAGTAAGTAATTCTATAAGAACAGCAGGTGATGAGCTGGATGAGGATATAATAAATTATGTAAAAAAAGAAAAAGGCTTAGCTATCGGAGAAACAACAGCAGAGGAAGTAAAGAAGGAAATAGGCTGTGTTACTCCGTTAGTAACAGAATTAAGTATGCAGATTAAAGGAAGAGATTTAGTAACAGGCTTACCAAAAGAAGCGATGATAACATCTACGGATGTAGAAGAAGCCATAAGGGAATCTATATATGAAATTATAGAAGTTGTAAAACTGACATTAGAAAAAACTCCACCAGAGCTCGCTTCTGATATAGCAGAAAAAGGCATTGTGTTATCAGGAGGAGGCGCATTAATAAGAAACCTAGACAAATTGCTAAGCAAAGCAACACGGAATGCCAGTATACATTGCAGAAAATCCTCTAGAATGTGTAGTAAGAGGAACAGGAAAAACATTAGAGGATTTAGAAAAACTAAAAGAGGTTTTAGCTAATTCTCGCAGAAGAAGATAGGATTAAAGATATTAATTTATACAGATTATTTATATAAAAAAGTCTATATACAAAAATAAATTCAAAAGGATAATATGGTATGTATAAAAACAGAAAAACAGGGTTATTAGGGATAATTATAATAATAGGAATCTTAACTATATTAGTAGTTTTAACAAGTGGTAATGTAAATAAATTTTCTAAAATTGAAGGCATTTTTAATAAAATTGTAGAACCATTCCAAAATGGATTAGTATATTTAAAAAATAAGATTGCTCATAATGATAGTTTCTTTGAAAATATAGATGATTTAAAAAATAAAAATAATGAATTAGAAAAGAAAAACCAAGAACTTAAAACGCAGTTAAATGAGTTGCAGTTAATTAAATCAGAAAATGAAATATTAAGACAATATGTAAATTTAGCTGAAAAATATCCAGAATATACAACAGTTGGAGCATATATAATAAACAAAAATACTAGTAATTTAAGTGAAACATTTGTTATAAATGTTGGAACAGAACAAGGAGTAACCGTTAATATGCCCGTGATAAGTAATGACGGTTTAGTGGGATATGTTATTTCTTCAACAAGTAATACTGCAAAAGTACAACCTATTATAAGCGCAGCAAGTAGTATAAGTGGATTGACTGAGTCATCAAGGATAAATGTATTAATAAGTGGGCAGGTAAATTCAGATAATGAATTAAAAGTATATACACTGCAAGCAGAAGATGAATTAATAGTTGGAGATACAATTGAAACCTCTGGATTGGGAGGAATATATCCAAAAGGAATAGCAATAGGTAAGATAAAAGAAATTGTAGAAACAAAAAATGTAACAGAAAAATATGCAATATTAGAATCAGATGTAGATTTTAAGAATCTTGAATATGTACTGGTAATAGTTCAAAAATAAAGAACCCCCTAGAAACCTAGGGGGCGTTTCGTTACACCACTTTGCTAAGCATGGGCCGCGCTTCGCGCAGGATTTTCTCCTGATAATTCTTGGGAAGTTCGAAAAACGTTCCCGAGGCATTGGTAAATTCTCCGGTTTTGGAGAACCCAATATCAAAGGAAGTATACTTGAACTCCGGCAGCTGGATGGTAAACCAATAGGTTTTCTGCTCATCCCGAGGGTCAACAGTAGCAGTGGTAAACTTGATACACATATCCATATCTCCTTTAGAAAAATTTTTCTTGATGCCATTCCGAAGGTGCCAAAACGAAAAGGAATGCTGAATCAAGATAAATATATTATACCATATTTTGTATTAATAAAGCAATATTTGACTAAATAAATGTAAAATGATATAATACTTTTTAGTTTAATGGAAAATAGTGATTAAAAAAATGTAATTAATGGAGGAATAATGAGAAGTGCAAATATTACTTCTCTAGTAGAAGAACAAGTATATAATTGTATAAAAAAATATAAATTGATAAATGAAAATGATAAAGTTTTAATTGGTGTATCAGGAGGACCAGATTCAATATGTATATTACATGTATTAAATAAATTAAAATTAACTTTAAAAATTGAAATATATGTAGCACATGTTAATCATATGATAAGAAAAGAAGCAGATAAAGAGACAGAATATGTTAAAGAGTTTTGCAAAAATTTAAATGTAGAATGTTTCATAAAAAAAATAGATGTTGTCAAATATGCTAAAGAACATAAAATTGGTATTGAAGAAGCTGGAAGAAACATTAGATATAATTTCTTTGAAGAAGTTTCGAAAAATATTATGGTAAATAAAATAGTAACAGCACATAATAGTAATGATAATGCAGAAACAGTTTTACTTAATATTATAAGAGGAAGCGGACTTTCGGGGCTAAAGGGAATAGAGCCAATAAGGGAGAACAAATACATAAGACCTTTAATTCAAACAGAAAGAATAGATATTGAAAAATATTGTATAGAAAATAAATTGCAACCTAAGATAGATAAATCAAATTTAGATAACGAATATACGAGAAATAAAACTAGAAATCTGTTAATTCCGTATATAAAAAAAGAATTTAATTCTAATATTATAAATACAATTAATAGGTTATCTGAAATTGTATCAGCAGAAAATGAATATATGGAAGAGACAGCAATAAAAAGATTTAATGAAATATGCATAATTGAGAATATTAACAATAATTTAATAAGTGAAAATCAAGTGGTTTTAGATTTAAAAAAATTTAACAACTTAGAATTAGTAATAAAAAGAAGGGTTATACTATATACTATTAAAAAAGTAATTGGAAATACTTTAGGAATAGAAAAAGTTAATGTAGATGAAATAGTAAAATTATGTGAAAATAACATTGGAAATAAATATTTAAGGCCAAATAAAAATTTAAAAGTTCTTGTGAGAAATAAAAAAATTTATTTTATAAATTTAAATGATTTAGTATCCTAAAAACACTGATGAAATCTAGTTTATAAAAAACTTAAAAAAGTATTGAAAAAAAAATAGTCATGTGTTATATATAATAAAGAATTGTAAGTAGAGTAAAATCTAGATTTACTTAAAAAGAGGAGATAATATATGAAAAGTGGATTAAAAACATTAGCAATGTGGTTAATTATAGGAATAATATTTATTATTGCAGTTTCTGCAGTAATGGAAAATTCTGAAACTAAAATGGAATATTCTGAATTACTTGTTGCAATTAATAATGGAACAGTTGAAACAATAGAATTAAATTCAGAAGGAAATACTGCATATGTAAAATTAAAAAATAATAATACAGAAAAAGAAGTAAATATACCTAGTTTAGATAGTTTTATGGAACAGGTAAATGAATATCTAGTGTTAGGAAATATAACTTTAAGCCAAGAATCAGAATCTATACTTATTACAATATTAAGTTTATTTTCACCTTTTGCAATAGCAATAATATTTTTGATATTTTGGATGCTATTTATGGGTAATGCACAAAGTGGAGGAAATAAAACTATATCATTTGGCAAAAGTAGAGCAAGAATGATGGGAGGCACAGAAAAAACTAAAATAACATTTAAGGATGTAGCTGGTGTTGATGAAGAAAAAGAAGAGTTACAAGAAATTGTTGAATTTTTAAAATCTCCAAAAAAATTCACAGATATGGGAGCAAGGATACCTAAAGGAGTATTACTTGTAGGACATCCTGGAACAGGTAAAACATTACTTGCAAAAGCTGTTGCAGGAGAAGCTGGAGTACCATTTTTTATAATAAGTGGATCAGATTTTGTTGAAATGTTTGTTGGTGTAGGCGCATCAA
>CALXUH010000055.1 GCA_944391645.1 uncultured Clostridia bacterium
GCAGATAATATAAATGCAGGATTATTTACATATCCTGTACTTATGGCTGGAGATATTTTATTGTATAAGGCAGACCTGGTACCAGTTGGAGAAGATCAAAAACAGCATTTAGAAATAACAAGAGATATAGCACAGAGATTTAATAAAATATATGGTGATACATTTGTAATACCAGAGGCATACATAAGAAAATCAACAGCAAGGATAATGGGATTGCAAGATCCTACAAGTAAAATGAGTAAGAGCTCTAATAATATAAATGATGTAATATTTTTAGATGATGAACCAGAAGTGATTCTAAAAAAATTTAAAAAAGCTGTTACAGATTCCGAAAACAAGGTAAAATTTGATATAGAAAATAAGCCAGGAATAAGTAATTTAATGTGTATATATGGAGCCATAACTGGAAAAAATGAAAAGGAAATAGAACAGGAATTTGAAGGAACAGGCTATGGAGCTTTTAAAACGGCTGTTGGCGAAAAAGTAGTAGAAAAGTTAAAACCTATACAGGAAAAGTATAAACAACTATTAGATAATCCATATTACATAGAAGAAATTTACACAAGAGGGGCAGAAAAAGCAAGGAAACTTGCATCTAAAACCTTAGACGAAGTAAAAAATAAAATAGGAATATTATAGGAGGCTATATGTTTACAGACTATACAAAAATAATTGTAAAATCTGGTGATGGTGGTAATGGGGCAATTACATTTAGAAGAGAAAAATATGTTGCATCAGGTGGCCCAGATGGAGGAGATGGGGGAAAAGGCGGAGATGTGTATTTCGCTGTAGATCCTGACCAAAATACATTAATAAATTTTAGATATAACAAAAAATATAAGGCACAAAATGGTGAAAATGGAAGTGGAAATAGATGCTTTGGTAAATCCGGAGAAGATTTATATATAAAAGTACCAAGAGGAACGGTAATTAAAGATGCAGAAACTTTAAAAGTAATTGCAGATTTATCAGAAGAAGGACAATGTGAACTTGTTTTTCCAGGAGGTAGAGGAGGAAAAGGAAATGCACATTTTGCAACTGCAACAAGACAAGCTCCTCATTTTGCACAAGGTGGAGAAAAAGGAATTGAAAAAGAAATAATATTAGAATTAAAATTAATAGCTGATGTAGGGTTGATTGGTTTCCCAAATGTAGGAAAATCAACTATATTATCAATGGTTACATCTGCAAGACCTAAAATCGCAGATTACCATTTTACAACACTAGAACCAAATTTAGGAGTAGTAAAAACAGAATATGGAGAAAGTTTTGTTCTAGCAGATATTCCAGGAATTATAGAAGGTGCAAGCCAAGGTGTAGGTTTAGGACTAAAATTTTTAAGACATATTGAAAGAACAAGACTTTTACTTCATGTAATTGATGTATCTGGATCAGAAAATAGAAATCCTGTAGAAGATTTTAAAATAATAAATGAAGAATTAAAAAAATACAGTGAAAAATTAGCTACAAGAAAGCAAATAATAGTAGCGAATAAAATAGATGTAATGCAGGATGAAACGTTATATAAAAATTTAGAAGAACTAGCTAAAAAAGAAAACATAAGAATATTTAAGGTTTCAGCTGCAACAGGTTTGGGTTTAAAAGAATTATTTAAATATGTTTCAGAAGTTATAAAAACTTTACCAAATGAGCAAATAGTAGAAGGTGAAGAAAGAGTATTATATACATTAAAAGAAGATATTGACGAATTTGAAATTGTTAAAGAAAACGGAGAATTTATAGTTAAAGGCCCAGCAGTTGATAGATTGATGGGAAGAGTAAATTTAGAAGATAATGAGTCATTATACTATTTTCAAAAAACATTGAGAAATTTAGGAATAGAGGATGCACTTAAACAAAAAGGAATACATGAAGGAGATACTGTAAGATTTAATGACTGGGAATTTGCGTGGTATGATTAAAAAAATAAACTTTTGTTTGACAAACAAAAAAACTTATGATACTATTAATACATGTAAAATTTTGAGGAGTGATTGTAAAATGAAAAAGAAGGATAAAAATGAATTAAATAAAAGGGAAAAAGCAATACTTAAGTTCATAGAAAAGCAAATAAATGATAAAGGATATCCGCCATCAGTTAGAGAAATAGGAAAAGCTGTAGGATTAAGTTCTACAGCAACAGTACATACATATATTGCAAAACTAAAAGAAAAAGGTTATATATCAAAAGAGAACCAAAAAGGTAGAGCTCTAAAATTATTGAAAGGTGGTAAAAAAGAAGATATAAAACCAATATATAATGGCAAAGAACTTGCAGATGTTCCTGTTATAGGGAAAATTACAGCAGGAGAACCTATCTTGGCTGTAGAAAATATAACTGATACTTTCCCAATTCCTATAGATTTTGTGGGAAATAGTGAAAGCTTTATGCTAGTTGTTAGAGGAGAAAGCATGATAGAGGCAGGAATACTTGATGGAGATTATATTTTGGTAAAAAAACAAGATATAGCAAGAAATGGAGAGATAGTAGTTGCATTAATTGGAGAAGAGGCAACAGTAAAAACATTTTATAAGGAAAAAGATTATATTAGATTACAACCTGAGAATAGCACAATGGAGCCAATAATAGTACCAAATTGTAAAATTTTAGGCAAAGTAGCAGGAGTATTTAGAAAAATTAATTAAAGTGAATAATAAATATAAAAAAGCCAATTATAAATATATAATATTATAAGGAGGCTTTTTTATGTATAATGAGAAAAAAGAAAACATAACTAAATATGGAGAATTCGTATGTACATTTCATCAATGGCTACCAATCGCTAAACAAAAAGAAAATGCACAAAAGATGTGCAATATGACTAAAACAAAAATTAATGATAATAGCAAGTGTTGACAATATTATGTAAAGTGTGCTATAATGTATTTACAACTAGGATATGTTAGATGTAACAATCTAGTTGATTATATAAATAACTCTTCAAATACTCATTTAAGTAATGAAATTTTTTAGAAGGAGGCTATATGGAAGAGGTTAATTAGAAAAGGAACATTTGATTAAAAAAATTAAATGTTCCTTTTCGTTATAGAAATTTTTTTAAAACTATTGACACGAAAGGACTTAATTAATATAATAATAAAAACAAAATATTCATATTTAAATTATGAAAAAATTGTATATTTTGGAATATAGAGTTTTCTCGAAGACATAAAGTACTAAAAGCGGAGGCAAAAGAAAATATGGTATTACAAACAGCATTCTCATTAAAAGACAGTACAAACAGGACAGATGAAGAATTAGCAGAAATTGCAAAAGATGGGGATAAAAATGCATTGGAATATCTACTGAACAGATATAAAGATTTAGTAGAAATGAAAGTTAATAAATATTTTATTATAGGAGCAGAAAAAGAAGATATCATTCAAGAAGGAATGATAGGTCTTTATAAAGCAATAAAATGTTTTGATTTAAATAAGGAAAGCTCATTTAAATCTTTTGCAAATTTATGCATAGAAAGGCAACTAATTACGGCAATAAAAACTTCTAATAGACAAAAACATATACCATTAAATTCATCAATATCATTAAATGCAAGTGCTTATGACGATGATGCTGATACAGAATTATTGGAAAAATTGGATATGCAGGTTCTAGAGGATCCATTAGAAACAATTACTAAAAAAGAATATTATAAAAGTATAGAAACAAGAATAGAGCAAAATTTAAGTGATTTTGAAAAACAAGTACTTACAAGATATGCAAGAGGAGAAAGCTATACAAATATAGCTAAAAAATTAGCTACACC
>CALXUH010000056.1 GCA_944391645.1 uncultured Clostridia bacterium
CTTTCATCGTTTTCATGAAGCTTGTCATCATCTTCACGAGAAAGCCTACAATAAATTGCCACTTTCATAAGTTTACCCTCCAATCGGTAAACTACTCATTTTGTACAACCACATTATACAGAAATAAGTAGTTTTAATCAATGCTATTCGCAAATTCTTTTACAATTAATTTATTAACAATTGCTTGTATATATTTTGTAATATCATCTACATTGTCATATTTGTTTTTCTCAATAACATTAAAATTAACTTTTTCACACATAGCAAGTTCCTCCTTTTAAGCAAGAGTCCTAATACTCCTGTTATATTAATTCATATTCAAAAGGGCTTGTATTTGTGCAAAATGTGTGCAATAAAAAATCAAGGGATAAGAATTATCTTATCTCTTGATATTGTCAATCATTTAGAATCTTAAAACAAAATGTTATATAGTTTATTAGAATAAATTTTTTTTAAGTTCCTTTTTTTATTGCTAGGAGAATATCACATTTTATTTCTAAATAGTTACTTGATGAGAAATACATATTAATGGTTCTATAACCATGTTCTTCATATGGCTTGATTAAATCTAATTGCCAATCATATCCAGCATATTTGATATCATGAAGAATGGATGAACCAATTTTTATCCATCCAAGCCTTCGAATAGCGTAGTTGGCATACAAATTCCGCGCACCATATTTCCAAAATAAATCATCTATCTCAGTTGAGATTATTTTATGAGCTTCAATATTTTGAAATTTTAAACCGTTAATAAAATGCATAACTGCCAAATCGTGTATACAGAAAGTATCTCCTCCACATAAATATTCTACACCATCCGGAAAAATCCATCCATTTTCTATCATATGTATAACCTCCAATAATGATTCTTTGATACAATAATAGTAAAGTTTGACTAAAAAATTATAGCATAGAAGAAAGAATATATCAACATAAGAATAATAAATACGTAGTTACATTTTTTACCTATCTTTGGATAAATAACAAACCTACACCACATGGGGTGGGAGTATATCCACAAGCAGCTGCTGGCTGGCCATGGAATGCGGCAACAATTGCTGTTAAAGGTGACCCTATAGCAGATCTCCAAGAAGACTTAGCAGCAGAACAAAAAGCAAGAGCAACATATGAAAAACTAATTGATTTATGTGCAGACGAAAAAGATGTTATAGATGTACTAAGATTCTTAAGAGAAAGAGAAGTAGTGCACTTCCAAAGATTTGGGGAAGCACTAAGATGTGTGCAAGATAAGTTGGCTGAAAAAAAATATTATATGAATGGAAATTTTATGTAGAGTAATACTAGACAATTTTAAATTTATAAAAGACAAGGAAATCTTCTTTGTCTTTTATAATATATACATAAAAGTGAATAAGAAGAATATGATATAATTGCTTTGATTTAAAGGTTATGTATTGCCTTTTATAAGGAATTATTTTAAAATAATTCCTTATAATGAAAATATATATACATTTTTTTAAAAAATATTGCCAAAATATAAAAAATACTATATAATAACAATACAGTTTAACAAGATTAGCCGATAAACAATTTTATAAAAATGCAGGTGTGGTGGAATTGGTAGACGCGATAGACTCAAAATCTATTATAGGAAACTATGTGTGGGTTCGAGTCCCACTACCTGCACCAGAGTATAAAGATAGATAAAAGTGATTTAAAAAATATCTTTATATATAATAAATTAAATCAGATATGTATGGAATAACGTATTCATGTAAATATAATAAAGATAAATTTCATAAACATAAATTATATGTAGAACTATTGTGTAAAATTGTAATAGTAATATTAGTATAATAAATATAATTATTATAAATAAAATTTAAGGAGGAATTTATGGGATTAAAAATTGAGGGAACTAAAAAACAAAAAATATGTTTATTGATTCAATTGATAATGCTTATTATTGTAATAGCAATTGATATAGTTTGCAACATATATAATTTAAATAATATAGTGTTATTAAAAATTTCAGAATATTGCATGTTCTTAATTATTTTTATATTACCTATCATCATTAATTCGAATAAAAATAAAAAAGAAGATGAAACAAAATAATATTAAAAGATGATAGTAATTACCTAAATCAGAATATATATTTGCAGTTGTATATTAATTAATGATGCTTATATTAAATAAAATAAGATGTTGATAATATAATGAATAAATAATTAAAAAGGTTGAAAAAAATATTGTAGAAATTAAAATAAAAAGAATTATATGTTTTAAGGGGATTCCAAACGGAATCCCCTTTTGCCTACATTAAAAAGATTCACTAATTTCATTTGCTGGTATAAGAGTTATAGGCCCTTCATAATTACCTCTTTTACAAGAAGTCAAAACTTCTTTAAGAAATTCATCAGAAGAGTTTAACTTTTGAATTGATACTGCGATGAAACCGGACATGGATAGTCCATTCCATTCTGCCGAAATGATTGCCTCTTTTCCTTTTGAGATTTGAGAAAGAGCAAAATCGTAGAATTCATCTCCTGGTTTTACTTTAAATGCAAAGTTGTCCCAGATAGTCCAGTTTGCCCAAATAAGCAGACCGAGTTGGTCTTTTTCTTGAGCTTCTTTCAAAGTGTCCCGAAGTAATTGTTCTGTCATAATAGTTCCTCCTTATAACTATATAGGCAATGACTTATTTGAAATACAGTACTATTTTAGCATATTTTAGCATTAAAATCAATGATATATTACAATTTACATAATTCTGTAAATTGTAATATAATCACGCTTATACACTATTTTCGCCGACTAGAACTATTATATTCACTCTACATTACAACTAAATATTAAAGAAGTGGGCAATATGTTTTTGTTTGCTTTAGCCCAAAATAGACAGTATTTTTTTTATGACTTTCGGAATAAATTATTTATTTAACTACAGTGAAAATCAGCAAAGTATTGAAATATCAATAAATTTGTTGTATAATACAAAAAGCAAAAAATTTTTGCAAAGCCTTTGAAAGCATAAAAACTATTCGGAGGCTGATATCTCTGAATAATTAAGAGGAGGTAAAAATAAAAAATCTTAAATGAGTAAATAATTAACGTGGATTAAGATGCGGATATGTTTTTTTAGGATGAAAATCTAGGAGGTTATCATATGTCATATCTATCAATCCAAGCGAAGCTGAATACTGAAAACAAAAAATTAGGAGGTCATAGAGGTAAGGTTATTCGTGAAGACTATACCAATTTTGGTGGAACAACTGTCCCGCCTCTCACAAAAGAACAGTACGAGAAGGCTATGAGACGCTTTCGAGAAGGTAGATACGAGGTGCATGGAATTATGCCAAAAACTCCTGAAAATCTCGAAATGGATGAATGACACAGGATTGAAATTTTGGAAGCCAGCATTAAAAAATATACGATTTTTCAATAAGTTTGTAATTTTAAGATTTTACAAAAGGCACGGAAATTTTCCGTGCCTTTTGTTTAAAAGTGTAATGCTATAATATGGTATTCAAAAATTATAGGTTTACAATAGATATGACACACTAAAAATAAAAGATAAAAAATTGAAGGAAATACCAAAATATGATAAAGTAGTTTTAACCACAAAACACTTAAAATATTGGAGGTATTTCCTATGAGTAAT
>CALXUH010000057.1 GCA_944391645.1 uncultured Clostridia bacterium
CGATTGGTTGTTATTCTGCACTTGATTGTTAGTATTAGTATTTACATTTTGATTAGTATAATCCGTTTCTTTATACTGCCTGCTGTAAGCAGTTGAAGAAATGCGTGTATCGGTAAGCGCTTCTGCACTCAGGACTCCTGTAAGTATTAAACAAAAAAACATAACCAAAAATCTTTTTCTTATTCTTTTCATCATCACCTCAAACTTATTTAAACATTGATATTTATATCAACATAAGAGTTGTATGTCAAGTATTAATTGTTTGAAATTTCTACTTATTTTCCTTTTTAAAATGTGCTTTCATAAGTAAATCCATATATTGAGCTGCTGCATAGGTATAACACGAATCATCACTGGCGTCACAGTCTGTCACAGCATCTAAGATTTGTGAAAGTTTTTTATATGATTTTTTATACTTTTTACCCAGTTTAGAAAATAACTCATTTAAATTGCTGTAATCATTATTAATTCCGTTTAAAAAAATCAAAGCAATGAGAGATTCTTCAACGGCTGTATTTTCTTTGTAGGACAAATTATACCATTTGATAGCATCATCTGCATAAGAAAGTTTACCGGTTTCAACATATGCAAGAGTTGCAGATAATCCCATTGTATTATAGAACTTGTCCGGTATTCCGTTCTTTTTTATATAAGCGTTCATATATTTATAGAACATTTCAGAATCTTGTTGATCGGTTGCAAATTGGGTAAACTCTTCAAACTTATCAATATCAAGTTGTGAAATCATAAATTCTGCCCAATCCTTTTTGGCGCTATTAATTACAGCCGGTGCATTAATTTTGTCTGCATAAAATGAATTAGGCAGAGCAAAATTTATATTCTGCGCCTCAGCAGGATCTAAAAGTGAGGTTATGATACCTAACAGTTTCCCTTGAGTATTCATAAGAGCCCCGCCGCTTGACCCTTGCGATACAGGGGCTGAAAATTGAATATAATTCTTTGTAAATTGATTTATAATCCCGTCTGAAAGTACAAATTGCAAAGTTTGAGGGTTAGATATCGCATAAATTTTTTCACCAATTTGTAAATTGCCGGAAGGATTCAGAGCAAAAGGAACAAATTTACGTTTAGTATCAAGAGTTAATATTGCAACATCTGTTTTGGGGTTGAGATATCTGTAACCATTAACATAATATATTGCACCATCTTCTGATTTCACAAATATATAATCTGCATTAGCAATAACATGGAAACAGGTAACAAAAGTCCCGTCATCTTTGAGAATAGCACCGCTTCCTGAACTATCTTGAGTTGCGACAAATAAAACAGAAGGAACCTTTTTCTTGTACAAATCTGCTGCCGATAAAGTTGTATTACCTGTAGCGGCAAACACTGTTTGCCCTAGAAATAAAACAAGAGAAAACAACCCTATAAAAAACTTTTTTGTAAGCATAATCAATTTCACCTTTCCAAACCTTAATATTTTATAACATATTTTTAATATTTTTGCAAGCAGTCAGAGCTGCTTTAAATTAATACTTCTTTTATACCCCTGCAAATATAAATTTATAAATAATAAAGTAATAGATTATATTCAGGCAAATACCAGTCCAGAAAAATGTAAGCGCAAATTTGTTATTTTTGTATTCCTCGCTAAACTTCCAGACAAATTTTTTGCGGATTATTATTTCCAGAAAAAACATATTCGGGAAAAATAGCAATACAAAAAATATAAGATAGTATATTGTGAAGTTCCAGATATAATATGACCGGAACATAAAAGATGAAAGAAAATAGTTGATAAGATACAGTAGAATAACTACATATATGTTGGATGCATAAATATTGAATGTTAAATTTTGATTTATTTTGAACGGGTTCATACAAATATTAAAGCACAAAAATAAACTTAAAATTTAATAATATGACATAGAATTTATATCAACATTGCAATTATTATATTATAAAAAACATATCTGCAAAAATAAATATGTAACAATATACCATAGAAAAAATATGCTTTTGAAAACCAACTATTACTATACTCTATAATAAACTTCCATAGAATTTTTTTCTTTATTATAATTTCTAGAATAAATAAAAAAATAATACAAGGATAAAAAATTATTAAACAAATGATAGGTAAAAACGATAAGAACACTGAATCCATAGATGAATACTTACAATATGCAATGTCTAATAGACTCAATACAGCCAAAACATACCCGCTGAATGCAAAAATATTAAATGTTAGATTTTGATTTATTTTAAATGGATTCATACAGATATTAAAACACAAAAATATTTTTTAACTTGTAATTAAACAACGTGACATTTCGATTAATTTATATGTAATATAATACACTACTAAATTTAATAAAATTCCAATCCAAAAATAGCAAAGTGCAAGTTTATTATGTTTATATTCAGTATTAAATCGCCATAATATTTTTTTGCGAAATATAATTTCGATAAAAAACAGACCAAGCAATACAGATAAAAAATAGAAAATATAATAGTACGCAAAAATTATGGCAAAACCAATATAAATTATTATAAAGACTTGTGAATACCAAAATAAAACTATATGGATTAATGCTATTAAATATCCACTTAATGCATAGATATTAAATGTTAGATTTTGATTTATTTTAAATGGATTCATACAGATATTAAAACACAAAAATATTTTTTATTAAAGATGTTGACAAATATTATAATTTGTGTTACAGTTATAGCATAAATTAATAAAGTAAGATAAAGAGTAAGGATTAATTATTATGGTTAGCCTTACTCTTTTTTAGT
>CALXUH010000058.1 GCA_944391645.1 uncultured Clostridia bacterium
GTGTACTTAAAAAATTTGGGAACTATATCTGTTAATGAATCTACAAAAACAATATCAGGAAATGCAATTTTAGCAGTCCTTTTCATGTTTTTGTTATCATCAACAGAAAGAAACAATATTTTTTTTACCCCTCTGCTTTTAAGTCCTTCAAAGCAATCTAACCAGAAACGATTGTTATTAACTCTATCTTGATAGATGTTTAAAAATTGTCTATAACCCTTAATATCAATACCAATTAAGGTATATATGTTACTTTTTTCAATGAAATCAGCCTTCTTAATGTTAATTTCATTTTTAATAGCATACACAACTATGTATGTACTATCTAACTTCCTTTTAGAACATTCAGTTAATGTTAATTTATTCATTATCAATTCCTCCGTTTCTGCACACAAAAATACAGCGTGCTACTTTTTTGTATTTCACACACCGTATTATACACTACTGCCACAAGACGCATGGAAGAAAATAAGAATGAGGATAAAATTTCGCGAGTTTACACGCAAAAGGGCAAAATTTTCAAATATCGTTTACAAATACAAAAACTCTATAGAAAACCTATAGAGTTTATTGTTATTTTATATTTAATATTTTTTTTGCTCGTTCTACATCTTCATTATTTGCAGTTCTTATATCAGTTAAAGGGTAGATTAATCCTAATTTTTCCCACTTTGTTTTACCAAGGTCATGATATGGTAATATTTCCACTTTTTGAACAGTTTTTAATGAATTTATAAAATTTCTTAAGGCTATTAAATCTTCCTCATCATCTGTTAATCCAGGAACTAATACTTGCCTTATCCAAATAGCAATATTATTATCACTTAAATATTTTGCAAATTCTAATTCAAGTTTATTAGAATAGCCTACTAAACTCTTACATTTCTCAGGATTTATATGTTTAATATCTAGTAAAACTAAATCAGTTAAACTTAGTAATTTTTTTACATTATCATTTATTGTAAACATTCCGAGAGGTATCAAGTGCAGTATGATAACCTAAGGATTTTAACTCTTCAAAAAGAGAAATTAAAAATTCTATTTGTAACAATGGTTCTCCACCAGAGATTGTTACTCCTCCATTTGAAGGCTTTATATATTTTTCATATCTATTTATTTTTTCTACTAATTCTGAAACTGATATTAAATTATTAGTAGATGTAGACCAGGTATCCCTATTTTGGCAGTATTTGCATTTTAAATGACATCCTTGCATAAAAACTACAAATCTAATACCAGGACCGATCTACAGTACCAAAAGTTTCAATAGAATGTATATTACCCTTTAAATTTTCCATAAATATCTCCAATTATATTCTTTCATGTATTGTTCTATGAACTACATCTAATTGTTGCTCTCTAGTTAATTTTACAAAATTTACTGCATATCCTGAAACCCTTATAGTAAGTTGTGGATACTTTTCAGGGTGATCCATAGCATCTAATAATAATTGTCTATCAAAAACATTTACATTGATATGATGACTATCTTGAATAAAATATCCATCTAATAATGAAATTAGATTATTAATTCTAGATACTTCATCTTTTCCAAGTGTTCCTGGAGTAATTGAAAAAGTATAAGAAATTCCGTCTTGCGAGTATGAATATGGAAGTTTTGCAATACTATTTAAAACAGCTAAAGCACCATGAGAGTCTCTACCATGCAATGGATTTGCACCAGGACCAAAAGGCTCGCCAGAACGTCTACCATCAGGAGTTGTACCAGTGTTTTTTCCATAAACAACATTTGATGTAATTGTTAAAATTGAAAGAGTAGGAACAGAATGTCTATAAGTTTTTTGCTTCTTTAATTTATTCATAAACATTTTTACAACATCAACTGCAATATGGTCAACTCTATCATCATCATTACCATATTTTGGATAATCTCCTTCAATTTCATAATCAACAGCCAAACCAGTTTCATCTCTAATTACTTTTACTTTAGAATATTTAATTGCAGAAAGAGAATCAGCTACAACAGATAAACCGGCTATACCACAAGCCATTGTTCTAAATACATTTATGTCATGTAGAGCCATTTCTAAAGCTTCATAAGCATATTTATCATGCATATAATGAATTATATTTAAGGCATTTATATATGTTTTAGCCGTCCAATCAAGAACTGCATCAAATTTTTGCATAACTTCATCATAATCTAAATATTCAGAAGTAATTGGTTCAAAACGAGTTGTTACTTGTTTTCCAGTAAGCTCATCTCTACCACCATTTATGGCATATAACAAAGCTTTTGCTAAATTACATCTAGCACCAAAGAATTGCATTTGCTTTCCTGTTCTCATTGCAGAAACACAGCATGCGATTGAATAATCATCTCCCCAGTAAGCACGCATTAAATCATCATTTTCATATTGAATTGAACTTGTTTCAATAGAAAGTTTTGTAGTATACTCTTTAAATCCTCTAGGTAAATTAGTTGACCAAAGAACAGTTAAGTTTGGTTCTGGAGCAGCTCCTAGTGTCTCTAAAGTATGAAGTATTCTAAAAGAATTTTTAGTAACTAAAGTTCTTCCATCTAGTCCCATACCACCAATGCTTTCTGTTACCCAAACTGGGTCTCCACTAAATAATTCATTATATTCAGGTGTTCTTAAAAATCTTATCATTCTTAATTTCATAACAAAATGGTCTATTAATTCTTGTAATTCCTGTTCTGTTATATTACCTGCTTTTAAATCTCTTTCAAAATAAATGTCTAGGAATGTAGAATTTCTACCAATACTCATTGCAGCACCATTTTGTTCTTTTGTTGAACCTAAATATCCAAAATATAACCATTGAACAGCTTCTTTAGAATTCTTGGCAGGTTTAGATATATCAAAACCATACATAGAAGCCATTTCTTTTAATTCATTAAGTGCTTTAATTTGGTCAAAAATTTCTTCACGTTTTTGAATTTCTTCTTCCAATATGTTTGGTGTCTCTAAAGTTTGTAAATCTTTTTTTCTAAATTCTATTAAAGCATCTACACCATAAAGAGCAACTCTTCTATAATCGCCAATAATTCTTCCTCTACCATATCCATCAGGTAAACCTGTTATTAAATGAGAACTTCTAGCAGCTCTTATATCTGGAGTATAGGCAGAAAAAACACCGTCATTATGAGATTTCCTATAGTTATGATAGATATTTTCAATTTCTTCAGAAACTTTTACATTTTGTGCTTCACAAGATTTTTCTACTATACGAATTCCACCATTTGGCATAATTGCTCTTTTTAATGGCTTATCTGTTTGAAGTCCAACAATTTGCTCTAAATCTTTATTAATATAACCAGGTTTATGACTTGTTATTGTAGAAATAGTATTGGCATCTACTTCTAAAACACCATTATTTTTTCTTTCTTGTTCATATAAATCTAAAACAGTTTTCCAAAGTTCTTTTGTATTATTAGTTGCATCAGACAAAAAATCTGCATTTCCTGTGTATGGAGTATAGTTTTTTTGAATAAAATCTCTAACATTTATTTCAAAACACCATTCACCAGGTTTAAAAGAATTCCATTCATCAAATTTCATATAAAAACCTCCATTCGAGCAAAAATGCTCTAAATATATTATCGGTTAAATCTTACAATAAAATTCAAATAAATTCAAGAAATTTTAAAAAATATATACAAATTTTATATTTAAATATGATATACTAATATAAAACAAAAAAGGAGTAAAAAAATGAAATTAAATACAAAAAAATTCATAAGAAATATAATAATTTGTTTAATAGCATTTATGATAGTATCATTTATTTTAAATTATGCACCAGGCTTTAAAAGGGACAAATATGAAGGAATACCTAATTTAGTAATAAATGATGAAGATGTAACAGAAAATTTAAAACGGCAGTGTTTACATAGGAGAAGATGGTGGAATTTATTTATCAAAAGAAGATATTGAAGTACTTTTTGATAGAAACATTTATTATGATGAGGAATCTTCACGAATAATAACCACATCAAATACTAAAACAGCAACATTTTATATACCAGAAAATCAAATAGTAATAAATGGTGTAACACAAGATTTAAATTCAAAAATATTACAAAAAGATGGAATTATTTATATTCCAATATCAGAGTTAGAACTAGTATATAATATATCTGTTCAATATAATGAAAGCACAGATATTGTAGTGATTGAGAGTTTAAACCAGGGATTAATAAAAGCAGAAGTAGAGGAGGAAGCCAAATTAAAATATAAACCAAGATTACTCTCAAAAAGTGTAGGACTAGTTGAACCAGGAGAGACGGTTTGTTGCTATTATACCACAAGCAAAGGCTGGAGATTAATTAGAAAAGAAGATGGAACTATCCGGATATGTAAAAGCAAATATTCTATCGAATGAATATATAGTAAGGCAGGACTATAATAATATAATTGAAACAAAACAAATAACATTAAGTTTGCAAGATGGAACCAATATTGTATTACATAATGATGAAGAAGATACAACAGAAATTACAATAAAAACTTTGTTTAGATTTACAGAAAATGGTACAATAGGAATAAACCAAGAAAACTTTGAGACCAATGATAATGTAATATGGGCAACAATTTCAAATGATGGTCTAGAAAGGCAAACAAATGAATTAATAAATAATTATGAGCAAAGAACAGAGTTAATAGATACAATGGTTAGCTATATATCTAAATATAGAGTTAGAGGTGTAAATTTAGATTTTAAAGAAGTAGAAAATCAAGATAATTTTTATAGGTTTATTATTGAACTAGCACCAAGATTAAGAGAATTAGGAATCACAACAAATGTAGTTTTAAACAATAGTTTTAATGAGGAAAATTTAATAGGTGTAGTAGATTATATTATAAGTGAAAAAGGAGATTAAAAAAATGAATAAACTAAAGATTGGATTAATAGTAGTAGGAGTTATAATAATAGGAATATTAATATTTTATATGTCATTGTTTACAAAAGTTAGCTCAAATGACGAGGATATAAAAATTATAATACCTCTTGGAACTGGAAAAGATGGTATTGCAGATATTTTAAAAGAAAATAATATTATTAGAAGTACATTAGGATTTAAAATATATGTAAAATTAAATAACATTACTGATTTTAAAGCAGGAGAATATAGCTTAAAACAAAATATGTCATTAAAAGAAATAACTGAAACTTTGCAAAGTGGAGTTTTATATAATCAGGATAATATTGATTTTACATATTTAGAAGGTAAAAACATTAGGTGGCTTGCAGAAAAAATTGCTGAAACAACAAACAACACCCAGGATGATGTATATAATCTTTTAGAAGATGAACAATATATTGATTCGTTAATAGATAAATACTGGTTTATAACAGATGATATCAAAAATAAAGATATATATTACTCTTTAGAAGGATATTTGTTTCCAGATACATATGAGTTAGAAAATGAGGATGTTACAGTTGAAGAAATTTTTGGAAAAATGTTAGACAAAATGGAAGAAGTATTAAATGAATATAAAGAGGAAATAGAAAACAGTGGGTTAACTACACACGAAATATTAACAATTGCTTCAATTATAGAAATGGAATCAGTACATTCTGAGGATAGAAAAGATGTAGCAAGTGTTATATATAATAGATTAGATATAAATATGGCTATACAAAGTGATGTAACAACATATTATGCATTTAAAATAGACATGGGGGAGAGAGATTTATATCAAAAAGAGCTTGATACTTATAATCCATATAATACTAGGGGACCAAACATGGAAGGAAAATTGCCTGTAGGTCCAATATCGTCGGTAAGTAAAACAAGCATAGAAGCGGCAATAAACCCAAATGAAACAGATTATTTATTCTTTGTGGCAGATAAAAATGGAAAAATATATTTTTCAAGGACAAGTTCAGAGCATGATAAAATAATAACAGAATTAAAAACACAGGGATTATGGTTTGAGTATTAAAGCATATAAAAAGGTAATAAGAAATTGCTAAAAACAGATTTTATCAGTAGCAATTTCTTATTATTAGAATAATTTTAAGAAATTTAACAAAAAATATTGACATTTAACTAATTTAAGTAGTATAATTTCAAATGTCGTTAGAAATAAGACCAGTTCTTTATTTTATGCAGATGTGGCGGAACTGGTAGACGCACAGGACTTAAAATCCTGCGGCCCAATAAGCCGTGCCGGTTCGATTCCGGCCATCTGCACCATTACTTTTTTTGAGGAACTATTTATTAGTTCTTCTTTTTTTTGCTTAATTTCAATATTTTTAGCAATTTTTTCTAATACTTTCTATTATAATAAAAATCAAGTATAATAAGGACATTCCTTTCATAAGGGAAATTTTTTTGAAAAAGGGAGTAATGTGTCATCTTACGAACTAATTTGGCGTCTTATAGTTTTATTATTACTTAGTAATGATAGCTCTGAAGATAGTCAAAAAACTCAAGATTAGTGAGAACCTAATCAAAGCGGTCTGGTCAACTGCTTTATTTTTTGCAAAAAAAAAAAGATATGTGGTCAACATATCTCGTGAACATTCAAGCTCTTCGATTTATTCTCTTGCTTAAGCTAAATATAGTATACTACATTTTTTTATTATATGTAAAATGTTTTTTTAATATTCATTTTTTAAGATAAAATTAAATTAAAATATAATAAAAATTCTCTAAGGATATTCAATTTGAACACCCTTAGATTTCATAGTACTCGAATTGACAGTTTTACTCGGATACTTGTACCTTAGCAAGATTGCGAATGTTTAAAAAACGAGTTGTAGCTTTCCTGCTAAGTTTTTTCTTTCCATTCTTTTTGATATATTGCCTTGAATGAATTGTTGTGCAATAATTTCTACCATCACCAAGATAATTTTTTCCTGTAGCAACCTGTAAGTATAATGTTCCCATAAAAAGACGACTTTTGATAACATAACCATTCAAATCTAATTCCATACCATTGAAATAGTTAGGAATAGTAACTAGATAACCATATGGTGCTTCTGGATTAGATTGACTCTTAAATCTGCTTTGAAATCTACACCATTTGTCATTTTTGGTAACTGGTCTTACTTCAAAATCATTTCGAGTATAATGATTTTGTGCTTTCAGTTGCCGTTCTTTTCTTTTAGCTTTTTTTGCCATAAGCACTTCCTCCTAAAATCTCACCTTTAAGTGAGTTAATATTATAATTATAACATAAAAATTAGAAAATTCAAGGGAAATATAATACACATTAAGAA
>CALXUH010000059.1 GCA_944391645.1 uncultured Clostridia bacterium
TGTTAAAATTGGAACAATATTTGTTTTTACTGCATCAGTATGTACTAAATAATTTACCTTTGATAATACTCTATTAGCATGCCATTCAATTTTATATTGATATGCTTCATTTTTCTTTAGTCTTTCATATTCTTGAATTAAATACAATTTAAATTCTGGTGATAACCAACTTGCAAATTCAAATGCTATATCACTATGTGCAAATGTCCCTCCATTATTTCCAGACTTTGATATAATACCAATAGCATTTGTTTACTTTATCCATTTTTGTGGCGACATATAAAAACTATTTTTACCTGCCTCATTCTCAAAGGTCTCGAATTCGTAACCTTTGAAATTTTCATTATTAAGTTTTTCCCATAATCCTAAATATGAAATTACGTCTTTATTTCTCATCCACGCCTGTACTGGTATTTTAGGTTCTTCTGGATTTGCATATCTTGCTAAATCAGTTAATGAAATATATTCCTTATTATTTATTCTTATAACATTCACTTTATTGTTTTCAATATATATTTCTGTTTTTATAATATCTTTGCTCATATATTGTACCTTCTTTCTAATTGTGCAAATGTCATCTGCACAATTTATTTTCTGTTAAACTGCATTATATCATCTATTTCCAATTTTTTCATTAAAAATTTTAAAAAAGTCAATTTTTACATTTTAAAGGTCACAAAATTATCCCCCAACAAAAGTTTGGCACTATTTTAATTAACTTATTTAAGAATATACCACATTTTAGCATAATTTTATTGCTTTTTTCCTTTTTTTAATATAAAATCTTATAATACTAAAGTTGAAAAGTAGGTGATTTTTTGAAAAAATCTAAAAAAATACAAAAAATAGATTTTAATAACAAAAGGCTTTTAACAATACTTCTTATAATTGCTTCTATTATTTTTATACTTTTGGCTATACGTATTGCTTTTTTGCAATTAATTGAAGGTAGTAAATTGCAAGCTAAAGCTAGTGCTCAGCAAACTACAACTAGAACAATTTCAGCAAACCGTGGAACAATTTATGATTGCAATGGTAAAGTTTTAGCAGCAAGTGCTAATGTTGATGTAGTTTCTGTAAATCCAAAAAACATTTTATATTCAGATGACTCTGTTGTACCTAAGGAAATTTTAGCAAGTAAATTTAGTGAGCTCTTTAATTTAGATTATACTGAAACCTTAGATAAATTAAATTCTGATTCTAGTTATGTAATTATTACTAACAAAGCTGAAAGCGGAGATATTTCTACTTTAAAAGCGTGGATGGAAGAATGTGAAATTTCTTCTGGTATAAGCATAGACTCTACTATTAATAGATATTACCCACATAATAATCTTGCCTCAAACCTTATTGGTTTTACAGGTTCTAATACACATGGTAGCTGGGGACTTGAATTTACCTTAGATAGTATTTTAGCTGGAACTGATGGAAAAGTTGTAATGCTTACAGATTCTGTTAATAGTGAAATCCCAAATCAAGAAAAAACTTATATAGAAGCAGATGATGGTGATAATGTTTATTTAACTATTGATGTTAATATTCAGTCTATATGTGAAAAATATCTAGCACAGGCTGTTAGTGATAATAAAGCAGATGGTGGAACAGTAATTATAATGGAACCTGATACTGGTAACATTTTGGCAATGGCAACTTACCCTGATTATAATTTAAATACTCCTTTTACTCCAACGTCATCTTCTATATTAGAAACATGGGATACTTTATCAGATGAAGAAAAAACACAAACTTTATATGAAATGTGGAATAATTCTGCTACTCAAAGGACATATGAACCTGGTTCTACCTTTAAGCTAATTACTGCTGCAGTAGGGTTAGAGGAAGGCATTGTAGAAACTGATAAAGCAGAAGATTTTGATTGTACAGGAATTGAAAAAGTAGCATATACATCTATTCGTTGTTGGAAATATCCTCAAATACATGGCAAACAAACTTTAAAAGAAGCTCTAGGTAATTCTTGTAACCCTGCTTTTATTCAGTTGGGGCAAAGAATTGGTGCTGAGACCTTATATAAATATTATGAGGCTTTTGGATTGTTTGAAAAAACCACCTCTGTATTTTATGGAGAAGCAAGTAGTAATTTTTGGGATTTAGAAGATGTTTCTCAAGTAGAGCTTGCAACAATGTCTTTTGGCCAAAGATTTACAATTACACCACTTCAACTTGTTACAGCTGTATGTGCAATAGCTAATGAAGGTGTTCTTGTTCAACCACAGATAGTAAAGCAAACTGTAGATTCTTCTACTGGTGCTGTTACTTCTACCTCGGTTGTAGAAAAACGCCAGGTTATTTCTAAAGAAACTTCTGAAACAATGATGGATTTAATGGAATATGTTGTTGAAGAAGGTACTGGGCAACATGCAAAAGTTTCTGGCTATTCTGTTGGAGGAAAATCTGGTACATCTGAACCTCTTGACGGTAATACTGATGAAGGCTATGTAGCATCTTTTATAGGTGTTGCACCTGTATCTAACCCAGAAGTTGTAATTTTAGTTGCACTTTATGATCCTAAAGGAGATGACGGACATCAGGGTGGACAAGTTGCTGGTCCTGTAGTATCTCAAATATTATCAGAAGTATTACCAGATCTTGATGTAGCATCTAGTACAGATTCTCACTCAAATGATTCTTCTAATTTGTATAATACAACTGCTTTACCAGATGTAACAAATATGACCACATCTAAAGCAAAAGAAGTATTAGAAAAAGCTGGATTTAATGTAAACATTTCTGGAAACATAGATTCTTCTACACTTGTTATTGAGCAAACTCCAAAAGCAGGTGTAAAACTACTAGATGGGGCTAATGTATTTCTATATACTGAAAATAATAATGTAAAAACTTCTGTTACAGTTCCTAATTTTAAAGGTATGTCGGCAGCTCAAGCTATTAATTCTGCTAACTCTAAACAACTTAATGTAGTTTTAAATGGAACAGGATTTGTTATTAGCCAAGATACCGCTTCTAATAAAGAAGTTGAAATAGGTTCTGTAATTACTCTAAATTTAAGTGCTGAATTAGATGGAGGATATTAAAGCAAGCAAAGGGCGAATTCATCGCCCTTTGCTTGCTTTATTTTAAGTTTTTAACTATATAATGAAGTCTATCTTTTTATTATTCTACACTTTTTAGTGATTCTATCATTTTTATTTTCTTAAGATTAAAATATGTAGATATATTTACTATAAATGTAAATGCTATAGTTATTAATGTTGCATAAATATAACTTGGAATTGTTATTACTTTATCAAACCTAATCGTTTGTACCTCGCAAGTTCCCATTATAAAGTAACTTAAAAAATAACCTCCAACAAGTCCTAATATTATTCCAACTATAGTTAAAATAATTGTTTCTCTATTTAAATAGTCATATACTTCTTTATCGTAAAATCCTAACACTTTTATTGTAGCTAATTCTCTAATTCTTTCACTAATATTTACATTAGCTAAATTGTATAATACTGCAAATGCTAAAAGTCCTGATGATGTTATTAAAACAATTACCACATAATTTAATGCACTTATCATATCATCTACTATAGACTTTGCATTAGATGTAGTTGTTATTCCTGCTACACAACCTGTATCCATTATTTGTTTTGCAAGATTATTTTCTTGTTCTTCTGTTAATTCTATATTTTTGGTATATATAACATTAGTTTCATAGTTTCCATATAAATTGTTATATAAATCCTTTGTCATATAAATATAATGATTAATATTATTTTTTGTAATAGCTCCTATTGTAGCCTTTACTTCTTCCCCATCACTATTTCTTAATATTACCTCTTCTCCACTTTTTACATTAATTAACTCAGATAATTTATCTGTTATTATAATTTCATTATTATTTAATTCTATTTTTTCTTTGGTTTTTTTATCTTTTAATTCTATTACACTATAAAAATCTTCTATATTCTCTGCTACAACTAGCTCTGCACTTTCATAATTAGATATATCTTTATAAATTTCCATTGATTGTATACATACTTCAACTGTTTTTTCTACTTCTGATTTATCTTCAATATCACTTCTAAATTTTGCTAATTCTTCCTCTGTTAACTCACTTTTTATTGTTATCATCATATCATATTTAAAAATATTCCCATATTGCTCTGGAATTAAGCTTGTTATAGAATCTCTTAGCCCAAAACCAGTAAGAATTAATGATGTACTCCCCAATATTCCTATTACAGTTAATAAAAATCTTTTTTTATACCTAAACATATTTCTTACTGTAATTTTCTGAATAAAATTTAATCTTTCCCATATAAATCTTATATTTTCTAATAAAACTCTTTTACCTAGAGTTGGTGGCTTTGGTCTCATAAGTACTGCTGGTGTTTGTTTTATTTCTTTTTTTATAGAAGCAATTGTTGCTCCTAATATGCATGCAGTTATTGCACAAATTCCAATAAACGCATAATAGAAATTAAACTCTATAACAAAGTTTGGTATTTTATACATTAAACTATACATTCTCCAAATTACTTTTGGGATTAATACAAATCCGACTCCAACACCTATAAATCCACCTATAACACAAGCCAGAACTGCATAAATTATATATTTATTAGCAATTTGTAGTCCTGTGTAACCTAATGTTTTTAATGTACCAATTTCTCCTCTTTGTTCTTCAACCATTCTGGTCATCGATGTTAGGCTTATTAGTATTGCAATTACAAAAAATACTATTGGGAATACTTTACCAAGATTTGCAACACTTTGAGTATCTTGCACAAAACTACTAAAGCCAGAATTACTAAACCTTTCTAAAATATACCATTTTGCTGTTTCTATTAATTTTACATCATTTTCTGCTTCAGCAATTTTTTCTTCAGCCTCTTGAATTTTTTCATTTAACTCCTGTTTTTTATTCTCTAATGTTGCTACCCCTTCATTATATTCGCTTTCTGCAGAATTTATTTTTGCTTGCGCATTTGCAAATTCTGAGTTTGCAGTTTGAGTGGCTAATTCTAATTGTTGCTCACCATTTGTAATTTCATTTTCCCCTTGAGTTATCATAGCTTTTGCAGAATCTAATTCACTTTGTATATACGCTATTGAACTTTCTAATTGTTTAATTTGTTCTGCATTTAATTCTTCATCTTCCTTTAATATATTTAGTTGTTCATTTAGGTTTGCTATTTGGTCTATTGCTTCTTTTTCTTTTTGTTGAAATTCTTGTTTAGATTGTTCTAAGTTCTGTTTTTGTAATTCTAATTGTGATTTACTTTCTTCTAATTGCTTATATGTTGCTGTCTTTTGATTTGATAAATTGCTTTTTCCTACATCTATTTGATTTTTTGCATTTTGTAACTCTACTTCTGCTTCATATATTTGTTGCTGGGCATCTTCTTTTTGAGCATTTAATTCTTCTTTTGCTTCATCTATTTTACTTTGTGCTTCAGACACAATACTATTATATCTTGCTTGCTCTCTTTCCTCTTTTATTTGCTCTATTTTATTTTTTACTTCACTAATATAGTCTTCATATTCATCTTCACATGAATTTAGCTCTTTTGCATTTTTTACTGTAATATAAATTTCAGTATATGCTTCACTAGTTATATTTTCTTTAGATATATACATATAATAATCTATTGTTCCACTACCTAGTTTAGTACTTCCTCTGGTTCTTGATATATATAAAGGGCTTTCAACTGTTCCTACAATTTTTACTTTATTATCTTTAAAAAATTCTTCATCACTTTTTGTATCTAATTCTATGTAATCTCCTATTTCTAGATTATTATTTGTTAAAAACTTTTCCTCAACAAGACATTCATTATAATTTTGTGGCATATCTCCAGAAATTAGGATTGTTTTATTTATATTTTCATCTATACTATATACCTTAGAAATTACCTCTTCTCCATTTGCCTCTATAGCGACATCCACACTATATATTCCATAAGCTTTTTCTACTTCGTCTATTTTTTCTAAACTTTCTATATCTTCATCAGTTAGTCCTAATGTTGATATTATTTCTATATCATAAACATTATTTTGATCATAATAATTATCTAATGTTTTTTGCATATCTGGGCTAGTTGCTTTTATTCCTGCAAAAAATCCCACACCCAAAAAAGCCATTAATATGATAGATATAAATCGTTTTTTAGTATTTGCAATTTCTTTAAAAGTATCTTTTAATAATGCTTTTTTCATTTTTCCTTCACCTACCACTCTATATCATCAATTGAAACAGGGTTCTGGTTTTCTATAATATTATAAGCTGTTCCATTTTTAAAATGAATTATTTTGTCTGCCATAGGTGTTAATGCTTGATTATGTGTAATAATTACTACTGTCATATTTTCTTTTTTAGAAGTATTTTGTAATAGCTTTAATATCTGTTTACCTGTTTTATAATCTAGAGCTCCTGTTGGTTCATCACAAAGAAGTAGTTTAGGGTTTTTAGCTATTGCTCTTGCAATAGCAACTCTTTGTTGTTCTCCTCCAGAAAGCTGTGATGGAAAGTTATTCATTCTTTCCTTTAAGCCAACCTTTTCTAATACTTCTTTTGGATTTAAAGAGTCCTTACAAATTTGTGTAGCAAGTTCAACGTTTTCTAATGCTGTTAAATTCTGAACTAGGTTATAAAATTGAAATACAAAACCTATGTCTTCTCTTCTATATTTTATAATATCTTTATTTTTTAACTTACTTATTTCTTTTCCATCTACTATTATTTGCCCAGAAGTTAAACTATCCATTCCACCTAGTAAATTTAATGCTGTGGTTTTTCCTGCTCCACTTGGTCCTACAATTACAACTAATTCACCTTTGTCAATTTTAAAATTAGTTTTATTTAAGGCTGTTATTGTTACCTCTCCCATTCGATATTGCTTAATAACATTTTTAAATTCTATATATGGCATAAAATTTCTCCCTCTTTTCTTATATATATTATAATAATATATCACGAAAATACTTATATGTGAATATTTTTTATTGACTTTTTTTATTCTTTTTAGTAATATATTTATAGAATTTTTGTTTGAAATGAGATGATTTCATGGAGCATTGGAGTGCTGAAGAATATAGGAATTATACAAATAAAGATATAAAGAAAACTAAATATAGAGCTAATAAAACATCAGTTGATGGTCATACCTTCGATAGTAAAAAAGAAGCTACTTATTACAATATGTTAAAACTTAGACTTCAGGGAAAAGATATAAAAGGTTTTTGTCTTCAACCAACTTTTATTTTAGCACCAGGGTTAAAATATAAGGCTGATTTTATTGTTTTTAATAATGATGGAACCTATGATGTAATTGATGTAAAAGGTTTTAAAACTAAAGAATATATTGCAAAAAAGAAAATTTTCGAAGATAAATTTAGTTTAAAAATAACAGAAGAATTTGATAATTTAAAATAGATATTTCAAAATTAATCTATATCTATATCCATTAAAATTTCTCCCTCTAAATTTTTTAGACTTATTTTTTTCTCGTCTATTATTAAATAACTATGTTGTGAACCATTTCTTGGTCTGGATATTGACCCAGGATTTGCAAAAATTTTATTTTCATATTTTTCTATCATCCCATAATGGGTATGCCCATTAATAAAAATGTCCCCACAATATTCAGGTAAATTGTATTTGTTATAAATATGGCCATGTGTTAAAGTTAACACTTTCCCATTTAAATTAATGTATCTAATATCTTCAAGTGTAAACTTTAACATTTCTTCAAATTTTTGGTTATCACAATTACCTCTTACTGCACAAATTACTTCTGCAAAATTATTTAAAATTTCTACTACTTCATAATCACTTGAGGAATTAAAGTATCCTGAAAAATCCCCTAATATTATTAGTCTTTCTGCTTTTTCTTCTTTATACCTATTTATGGCTTCTTTTAAATACTTAATTCCTCCATGTATATCTGATATTACCATTGCTTTCATATTATTTTGTCTTCCCATTTTCATAATATTTTTTTAATTTTTCATATGCTAAATAATTAATTGTACCTGCTGGGAATTTTCCACTCGCATTCTTTTTTCCTGCTGGAACACCTGTTAATATTTCTATTCCTTCATCAATTGTTGATACTGCATAAATATGGAATTTACCCATTTTTACTGCCTCTATTACTTCATCTGATAAATGTAAATTTTTTATGTTTTGAACTGGAATTATAACTCCTTGTTCATAATTTAAACCTTTCATTTTACATGTATCATAAAATCCTTCTATCTTCTCATTTACCCCACCAATTGGCTGTATAAATCCTTTTTGATTTATTGAGCCTGTTACTGCAATTGATTGATTTATTGGTATTTCTGAAAGGCTAGAAAGTATAGCATATGCTTCTGTACTTGATGCACTATCACCATCTACCCCATTATACATCTGCTCAAAGCATAAACTTGCTGTTAGTGATAATGGAAAATCTTGTGCAAATTTTTCTCCTAAATATCCAGAAAGTATTAATACTCCTTTTGAGTGAGATGGTCCAGATAATTCAATTTCTCTTTCAATGTTAATTACTCCAGTTTTTCCCATATAAGTATTTGCGGTAATTCTTGATGGCTTTCCAAAAGTATAATCTCCTATTGTCATAACAGTAAGTCCATTTATTACACCTACTTCATAACCTTCTGTATTAATTAATAATGTATTATCTGCTATCATTTCTGAATATTTATGTTCATATTTTTTTATTCTATCTACTCTTTCATGAAGGGCTTTTTCTATAAATTCTTTTGTTACTATCTTTTTTCTTGCAAGTTTTGCCCAAGTAGAACTTTCCGAAATTATTTCTCCTATTTCAGAAAAATGTGTTGATAATTTTTCTTTATCTTCTGTTATTCTAGATGTAAATTCTACAACTTTTGCCATTGCTTCCTTATCTAAAGGCAAAAATCCTTCTCTTTCACTATAGTTATGCACAAATTTTGCAAGTTTGTTGATATTTTCTTCTGTTCTTGGTGCATCTTCTTCAAATTCTGCTTTTATTTTAAACAATTTTCTAAAATCTGGATCTAGAGCAAGTAATGCATGATAAATACCTGAATCACCTAATAAAATAACTTTAACATTTAAAGGTATAGGTTCTGGCTTTAAGGAAATCATAACCATATAAGAACGTTGTTCTACATTATTTTCTATAGATAATTCTTTTACTGATAAAGCCTTTTTTAAAGTATCATAGCAAATTTGATTTTCTAATAAATCTTTTGCTTGTAGTATAATATATCCTCCATTTGCTTTATGCAAAAGCCCAGGTTTTAGCATTGTAAAATCTGTTTTTAACATACCATATTGGTTTTCATATTCTAGTTTTCCAAATAAATTATGGTATGTGTAGTTTGTATCCATAATTACTGGAGCTCCCTCTAGCTTGCTATTATCTACAAACAAATTAACTCTATAATTTAACCATGGTTTGTTTTCTTCTGGTTTTGAATTTTGAATAATTGTTTGTTTTTCTTCCTCTTTTATAAAATATAATAAATTTTTTAATATATCTTTTTTTATGCTGTCTAAAAATGCAACTATTTTTTTATATTTTTTATATGTTGCTCTTATTGGATTTATATATGCATTAATTGTTAATAAAGCTATATTTGCCTGCCAATCTTCTATTTTTTTATCTGCTTCTTTATCTAACATTTTTATTTGGCTAATTGCTGAAACAACATATTCTTGTACAACATTAGATTTTTGCTCAAAATCATTTTTTGTTTCATCATCTAGTTTTTCAAATTCATCTTCATCAATAACCTCTCCATTTAAAACTGGCATCATGTAAATACCATTTTGTGCAGATTTAACCTGGAAACCATATTTTAAGCATTGCTTATTTAAACTATTTAATAGTTTATCTTTTTTACCTTCAAAACTTTGTCTTATTAAATTTTTTTCCTTTTCAAAATCCTCATTGCTAAATGTTTTATATATATATTTTCTAATATCCACTATAAAAGAATCCATAGCTTCTTTAAATTCTTTTCCTTGCCCTGCTGGAAGAGATACTGCTATTGGTTCATTTGGGTCATTAAAATTATATATATAACACCAATCATCTGGAGTTTTTTGTTTTGTTGCAAGCTGAGTTACATATTGTTTTGTATACATTGTTTTTCCTACACCAGCTGGGCCTTCTAGATATAGATTATATCCTTTAGAATTAATGCTAAGTCCAAATTCTAAGGCTTTTATTCCTCGTTCTTGTCCATATATTAAATTATCATCATCTATTTCTGCAGTTGTTTCAAATTTAAAAATATTTGGATCACATAAGTTTTTTAATTGTTTGTAATTTAATTCATTTTTTTTCATTAGTTTTCCCCCTAAATTATTTTATTTTTAAAACCATAATATTTGCATCATATGTATTATTATAGTATTTTTTTCTAATACCTATACTTTTAAAACCATTTTTTTCATATAGTTTCATTGCAGGTATATTTATGTTTTTTACTTCCAAAGTAATTTTATCTTTTTTATTTTCTTTTGCAAGTTTTATAAGTTCATTAAGTAATTTATTTCCAATTCCGTTTTCTTCTATAATTCTTTTTTACAACAATATTTGTAATTTCAAATTGCTCTACTGTATCTATAATTCCAGCAAAACCTACTATTTCTTCATTATATTTTGCTACTATATACTGTGAAAACTTATTTTCTAATTCAGATTTTAATATATTTATATTCCAAAAATCATCAAAATCATTTATAAGATTAGTAGATATTTTTTCTAAGTCTGCCAGATTCATTTTATTAATTACCAATTCATTCATTTTTTTCTTTCATCCTTTCGGCTTGAGATTTTCTTAAATACATTGGTACTATTGAATCTGCAGTTTCAGATATTCCTTCATTAAATTTATTATAGGCACAAATTCCTATATTTATTGCATGTATATTATTTTCTTTACTAATGTTTCCTTCTAATAGATTTTTATGTAAAATTGCTCCATCTCCTACAAAAGTTATATTATCTTTTGGCAAATTATTAATTATTATTTTAATATCATTTGCCATATAATCTTTTATTAATTTATGTTTATCATCAAAAAGCCCACAATACACTTGGTTATTTCTAGCATCTATCATTGAGCATATTATTTTTGATTCTACATTATAACTTAATGCTTCTAGCGATGTGCATGATATTATAGGTATTTGTGTTACCTCTGCAATTGCTTTAACTGTTGCAATTCCAATGCGTATTCCAGTAAATGAACCGTGGTCCTACGTCACACCCTATTAAATCTATTTCAGAAACTTTTTTATTTGCATTTTTAAATAGTTCATCTATTAGCGGTACTAAGTTTTCAGAGTGAGTTTTTTGGTTATCAATATTTATTTCTTTTATTGGATTATCATTTTCTAGCAAAGCAACTGAACACACTTTGCTAGATGTTGATATTGCTAATATTAACATTTTTGCTCCTTTATTTTAATATGTCTTATATTTTCATTATTTTCATCTTTTATTATATCTACTTTAATATAATTTTCTGGCAGAGCATCTAAAATTAATTCTCCCCATTCTATTATACATATTCCTTTATCAAAGTATTCTTGTCCACCAATTGCATAAAATTCGTCTATATCTTCTAATCTATATACATCAAAATGATATATATTAATATCTTTATTTGTATATTCATTTACAATTGTAAATGTTGGACTTGATATTTCTTTTTGCAAGTTCCAAAAAGATAAAAATCCTTCAGTAAATTTAGTTTTTCCTGCGCCCAAATCTCCGAGAAAGTACCACAATATCTCCTTTTCTTAATTTAGATGCTAATTTATATGCAATTTTTTTTGTATCCTCTTCACTTTTTGATATTTGTTCATACATATTTTCCACCATGTTTATTTTATATTAGAACTGTGAATTTGTAAATAATAAAGTCAAAAATTTACAAAATTTTCTGTATATATATTGTATGAAACATAACTTTAAAAAACACATCAAACATTTTTTAATTTTCTATTATATTTACATATTTTAATTCTATTTCCATACTACTATTTATTTTCCCATTTATAAATATTTTACTATTTTTTTAGTTTTATTTAAAAAAAGAAAAATGTAGGTTTTCCAGTATTTTTTAAACCAGAAAAACTACATTTTTGTTTTTCTATGAAAATTTTGCCCTTTCGCGTGTAAACTCGCGAAATTTTTTCCTCATTTTTATTTTCTTCCATGCCTCTTGTGGCACTAAAAAAATTAGTGCATCGATACTTAGCGTTTGAGGCCTGCGTTTATAAAATAAACTTTCGTTTATTTTATATAAAGTGTGGCGCGTGACCCATAGTCGCCGTAGTTGGTAGGAGAGTATAAGCCATCGCCGTAGCTGCTGTGATTAGAAGCTGAATAGCTGAAATTGTAGTTGCCTCCTCTACCAACGCGACCGTTACTACCGTGCGGTCTCTTGAGTCCATTCAAAAGCATTACTTTCTAAGTCCCATATATTTAATGCTACATCTCCGGCATTTGTTTGTCCGGAATTTACTACACTACTTCCACTATGCCAAGTAGAAGTTGCTGTATCTACATCATATGTTGTATTTCCTGCTGCTTTTTGGGTCCTTATATAGTCCATTGTTTTATCATACAATACTCCATATATCATTGCTGTTTGCACATACTCTCCATTTCCTTCTACATTTGCATTTTTTGTTGCATAATACATACCATACCATCTATAATAATATGGTTCACTTCTATTTGGATTTGTTCCTTCTTTTAAGATGCTTCCTGCTGTTAACACAGTTGTATTATATTTTGAACCAATGCTTCCATCTTCATCTATTGTTGTTTCATATCTTCCTATAAAAAAACCATTATATTTATTTACACTTGTTACCATTTTGGCATATTCATCTATATAATCAAAATCTTCGGCATAATTATAATAGTTTTCTCCATATAGGTAATTTAACATACCTTGTGAATCATAATCTTTGTTACCATAGGTATAACTAGCTGTGCCTGTTAGCACTATTGGCTCACTATAAGTTCCAGATGTATATGAAGCACCTAAGTCTTCTGTTACTGGAATCCATACAAATTCGTTATCATATCCGTCTTTTATTACTAAGCCTTTTTCTACTGATGTTTCTCCTTCTACTCCTTCTATTATTTCATATCCATTTGGTAAT
>CALXUH010000060.1 GCA_944391645.1 uncultured Clostridia bacterium
GGGTCGTCAATTCTAAGTAATGCTCTACAATGACCTTCTGTCAACTGCCCCATTTTAGCCATTTGAATAACTCTTTCATCTAAATTAAGAACTCTTATAGTATTTGCAATTCCACTTCTACTTATACCAAGTCTATCTGATAATTGCTGTTGAGTTAATTCGTATTTTTCTAATAATTCCTTCATAGCAATTGCTTTTTCAATTGGATTCAAATCTTCTCTTTGTATATTTTCTATTAAAGCTATTTCTTTATTTTTTTGCTCTGTATAAACACGTACGATGGCAGGAATTTCGCTTATTCCAGCTTTTTTTGCAGCCCTCCATCTTCTTTCTCCAGCTACAATCTTGTAATGATCATCTTCCTTTGTTACAATTATTGGTTGTATTACACCATACTCTTTAATAGACTCGGCAAGCTCGTCGATTTTCTCACTGTTGAATTGTTGTCTTGGTTGATTTCTATTAGGTTCCACATCTATTAATTTTAATTTTTGTATAACCTCACCATCTTGTATTTCTTCTTTTACTGGTTCTACATTATTTACAGAAAATAATGCATCTAATCCCTTTCCTAATCCTGTCATTTTTGCCATTTTTAATCCTCCTATTATTGGTCTTTTTTTGTTTTTATTACTTCTGTTGCAAGTTTTTCATAACACCTTGCTCCCTTAGATAGAGGTGCGTAAGTTGTTATTGGCATACCATAACTTGGTGCTTCGCTTAATCTTACATTTCTTGGTATTACAGTTTTGTACACATTGTTTTTAAAATATTTTTTTACCTCACTAACAACTTGGTTTGATAAATTAGTTCTAGCATCATTCATTGTAAGCACAACACCTTCCACATACAAATCCTTATTTAATTGCTGTTTTATTAAATTTACTGTATTCATTAACTGTCCAACACCTTCCAAAGCATAATATTCACATTGTATTGGTATTATTATTGAATCTGATGCTGTAAGTGCATTTATAGTTAATAAACCTAATGATGGAGGACAATCTATTAAAATGTAATCAAATTTATCTTTAATTAAATCTAATTTTGACTTTAGTCTGTTTTCTCTTGCCATCATAGGCACCAATTCAACCTCAGCTCCTGCCAAATTTATATTTGATGGACATACATACAATTTTTTTATTTTTGTTTCAACAATTGTATCTTCTATATTTGTTTCATTAATTATTACATCATATATGGATTTCTTTTGCATTTTATTTATTCCAAGTCCACTAGTTGCATTTCCTTGAGGGTCTTCATCTATTAATAATATTTTTTTTGATTTTTTTGCTAAAGCTGCACTTAAATTAACTGCTGTGGTAGTTTTTCCAACTCCACCTTTTTGATTAACTACTGCTATTACTTTTGCCAATTTTATCCCTCCTAAATTTTACACATTAATAATATATAATTTTTTATAATATGTCAATAAATTTTAACATTTTTTACAAAAAAAATGTTTCACCCAGTTATGTGTGAAACACCTTACTTTATTGTCATTTAGTAAATTTTTAAAGTGGTTTTTTCGTTGGTATTCCAGCATTTCTTGGATATTTTTCATCGGTTTTTTTTATTTTTCTTATAATTATAATTGTTCTAAAATTACCTGTATTTGCAAGATTAAATTTTTCTATTTTTTCAATTTCTCCACCTAATACTTTAATTGCATTTTTTGAGGCATTTATTTCTTCATCACAGTTGCTACCTTTCATGCAAATGCATTTACCATTTAATTCTACAAAAGGTAACATATATTCTAACAAGACATTTAATGGTGCAACAGCTCTAGATACAGCAATATTAAATTTTTCTCTGTATCTAAAATTATTTCCAAAGTCCTCAGCTCTTCCATGTATGGCACTTATTTTTGTTAAATTAATGCTTTCTATTACCTCCTTTAAAAAATTTATTCTTTTATTTAGTGAATCTAGCAAAGTTATATCTAAAGATTTTTCAGCTATTTTTAATGGTATTCCAGGAAAGCCTGCACCTGTACCAATATCAATTATTTTATCATTTTTATTAATATATTTTAATATTGTTAAAGAATCTATAAAATGTTTTATAATAATCTCTCTAGGTTCTATAATTCTTGTTAAATTCATAACCTTATTTTTTTCAATTAGCATATTCATATAATTATATAAATGTAGTATCTGAATATCATCTAAATCCATATTCAAATATCCTTTGTATAAATTAATTTTTTCCTTAAAAAAGTCAAAATCCATAATATCCTCCATTATATGTTTTTTAGCTTGTTTTTTTACTTTTTTGTTCTAAATATATTAGTAAAACAGATATATCCGCAGGAGAAATTCCAGAAATTCTTGATGCTTGTCCAATAGAATGTGGCTTAAATTTGTCTAATTTTTGCCTTGCTTCTAAACTAATACCTTTTAAATTCAAATAATCTAAATCTTCAGGTAATTCTTTCCTTTCTAGTTTTTTCATTTTTTCCACTTGAGTCATTTGAATTTTTATATATCCTTCGTATTTTGCCTTTATTTCTACTTCATCTTCTACTTCCTTGTCAAGTTTTGGAATATTATCATCAATTTTTCTTAGATCACTGTATTTTATTTCTGTTCTTTTTAATAATTCTATTTCTTTTACTCCTGTTGATATTTCAGATGAATTATGTTCTTTTAAAAATTCATTTACCTTTTTTGTTGGTTTTATTACATTAGTTTTTAATCTCTTTAATTCCTTTTCTATATTATCCATCTTTTCTTTAAAATTATTATATCTATCTTTTGATATCAAACCAACATTATAT
>CALXUH010000061.1 GCA_944391645.1 uncultured Clostridia bacterium
AAATGGTACATTTTATCAATTTTCTTAAGTACCGCAACGAAGTTGCGAAGAGCAGACTACAAATATTAGGTATTTCAAATATAGATAACTCTAAGAGAGTGTGACATATGTTTGACAAATCTACAAAAATTCACATAAAATTCTATTATATTAATTGACAAAAACATAAATAAATATTATAATATTTAAGTTCTAATATAAAAGATAATATATTAATATAATAGAATAATGGGTGACTAGCTCAGTTGGTAGAGCAGCTGACTCTTAATCAGAAGGTCGAGGGTTCGACCCCCTCGTTGCCCACCAAATAAATTATCTAAAATTAAATAAGAATAGCGATAGATTGAAAAAACTATCGCTTATTTAATATAATTGAAAACTTTTATTTTTCTAATAAATTTTGAAATTTAACGCTAAAATCTAGGTTATGTTTTTTTAAATTAATAGGTTTTAAGTTTTTATCTGTAAAACAGTGCTGTGTTTCACCAATAAGAACTATTTTTTTTGTTTTTTTATCTATCATTTCATATCCCACAGTCATTCGTACACCAGAGTAATTTTTAACAAAAGGTTTGATTATTATTGTATCTTCAAAAGTAACATGGTATTTATAAGAACAAGATACTCCTAACACAGGAATGGTTACATTATTGTTTTCCAAAAGAGAAAATGGCATACCAATATATTCTAGCCAAGCACATCTTGCTTCTTCCATATATCTAATATAGTTAGAATGATGTACAATTCCCATTTTATCTGTTTCATAGTAATTAATTTTTCGTTCAAAAATAAAGCTCATAAATACAACCTCTCTATTATATATTAATAGTTTCTACACAAAAAAATTTCTTTTATTATATAACTAAAATAAAATTTTGTAAATGGGAGAATATGTATACCTTAAAAATAACTAATTTTTTTGATAAAATTTTCTATAAATAAATAAGATATGATATAATAAGGGAAAAAGGAGATAAAATGAAAATAATAAAAAAAATAGTATTATTAATTATTTTAATATTAGTTATTGTTGTAGGAATATATGTTATAATGGGATATAATATGTATAAAAAAGCATTAGAAGAGACACCAATAAATGTAAAAATAAACGAAATTAAATCTATTGATAATTATACAACTTTTGATGAATTACCTAAAACATATATAAATGCTGTAATTGCTGTTGAAGATCATAGATTTTATGAACATAATGGTATAGATATATTTGGCATTGTAAGAGCAATAATAAATGATATTAGAACATGGGAACTTAGAGAAGGTGGAAGTACAATTACACAGCAACTTGCAAAGAATACTTATTTTACACAAAATAGAAAATTAACAAGAAAAATTGCTGAAACATTTATGGCTTTAAAAATAGAAAAAGAGTGTAATAAAGAAGAAATATTTGAATTATATGTAAATACAAGTTATTTTGGAGACGGATATTATTGTGTAGGAGAAGCAAGTCAAGGATATTTTGGAAAAGATCCAATAGATATGACAGATTATGAAAGTACGTTACTTGCAGGAATACCAAATGCACCATCTGTTTATGCCCCAACAAATAACTTTGAACTTGCAACACAAAGGCAAAGACAGGTAATTAGCAGAATGATAGAATGTGGATATCTTTCACAAAAAGAGGCAGAACAACTTTATAAAGAATAATTATAATATTAAATCATTAGACGTATAAGCTACATGGATACTTGACTAAACCCAAATATCACTATATAATAATATGAGTTTGTAAAACATATAGGAGGAATATATGATAAATGCAATAGGTGTAACATTAAGGTTTGGAAAAAGAGTTTTATTTGAAGATGTAAATATAAAATTTACAAAAGGGAATTGCTATGGATTAATTGGAGCAAATGGTGCCGGAAAATCTACATTTTTAAAAATATTATCAGGGGAAATAGAGCCTTCAAAAGGTGAAATTTCTATAGAAAAAGGAAAAAGATTATCAACATTAAAACAGGATCACTTCGCTTATGAAAATTATACTGTAATGGATACAGTAATTATGGGGAATAAAGAATTATATACTATAATGAAAGATAAAGAAGCAATATATGCAAAACCAGATTTCTCAGAAGAAGATGGAATGAAAGCCGCAAAATTAGAAGAAAGATTTGCAGAATTAGATGGATGGAATGCTGAAACAGATGCAGCCACTCTTTTAAACAATTTAGGAATATCTGGAGAAAAACATTATAAATTAATGAGTGAAATAGAAGCTAAGGATAAGGTAAAAGTTTTACTTGCTCAAAGTTTATTTGGAAATCCAGATGTATTATTACTTGATGAACCAACTAATGATTTAGATTTAAAAAGTATTGAATGGTTACAGGAATTTTTAATTAATTTTGAAAATACTGTTATAGTAGTATCACATGATAGATATTTTTTAAACAAAGTTTGTACACATATTGCAGATGTTGACTTTGGAAGAATAAAGATTTATCCTGGTAACTATGATTTTTGGTATGAATCAAGCCAGCTAGCATTAAAACAAGCAAAAGAAGCTAATAAAAAAAAAGAAGAAAAAATAAAGGAACTACAAGAATTTATTGCTAGATTTAGCGCAAATGCTTCTAAATCTAAACAAGCAACATCTAGAAAAAAATCGCTAGAAAAAATAGAATTAGAAGAAATAAAAGCATCAAGTAGAAAATATCCATATATAGATTTTAAACCAGATAGAGAACCAGGTAAAGAAATATTAGAAATTAAAAACGTATCTAAAACTATAAATGGCGAAAAAATATTAAATAATGTATCTTTTACTGTAAAGGCAGATAATAAAATAGCATTTCTGTCTGATAATGAAAATGCAATAACATTGCTATTTCAAATAATTGCAGGAGAGATAGAACCAGATGAAGGAGAAGTTATTTGGGGGCAAACTATCACACATGATTATTTCCCAAAAGATAATGGATATCTTTTTAAAAAAGATGAATCATTAGTAGATTGGCTTAGAGCGTATTCTAAGGATCCAGATGAAACATATGTAAGAGGTTTTTTAGGAAGAATGCTATTTTCTGGAGATGAAGCATTAAAAAACATAAAAGTTTTATCTGGTGGTGAAAAAGTAAGATGTGTATTATCGAAATTAATGTTATCTGGAGCAAATTTCTTAATATTGGATCAACCAACAAATCATTTAGATATGGAAAGTATAACAGCTTTAAATGAAGGAATGAAAAAATTTAAAGGGAATATGTTATTTGCATCACACGATCACCAATTAATGCAAACAGTTGCAGATAGAATTATAGATATAAAGCAAAACAAGATAATTGATAAAGAGTGTACATATAATGAATATTTAGGAATAGAGTAAAAATAATAAAAGGTTCTATTTTATATAAATTTTTAAAATAGAGCCTTTTTATTTTGATATTAAGATTTTTCTTGTATTTCTTTAATTTCATCATAATGGTTGTTTAAAATATCTAAAAATATGTCAGCAATATGTGGATCAAATTGTGTACCTTTATTATTTTCAAATTCAGATTTTACTATATCAAGTGAAAGAGGATCACGATATGCTCTTTTTGATGTCATTGCATCAAAAGTATCTGCAACAGCAGTAATTCTTGCAAGATAAGGAATATCTTCTCCAGCAAGTTTGCTAGGATATCCACGACCATCAAAACGCTCATGATGATGTTTTACAATAGGGATTATATCCTTAAACATGGTAGCATTTGATAAAATATGAGCACCTATTGAAGGATGATTTTTTACTTCAGAGTATTCATCATCAGTTAGCTTATCTGTTTTTAATAAAATACTATCTGGAACACCAATCTTTCCAATATCATGAAATAGTCCACCTAATTTTAATTTTTTTAAATCATCTTCAGATAAACCAAGATATTTTCCAATTAAATATGAATACTCAGAGACTCTATCAGAATGACCTCTTGTATATGTATCTTTTGCTTCAACAGTATATCTTAAAGTTTCAATACTTTCCAAATAGGCTTTTTCTAATTCTGCATATGTAGCAGTTAGTTTTTGATTTATTGCTTTTATTTCTTGCATTTGTGAAATAGCTTTTACTCCAGATTCGATTAATAGTAATAATTGATCAAATTTGTCGCTTTTTTCACAATAGCCTTGAATATCTAAACGCCTGATAGTTTCAAGTGGTGGTGCTAGGTCTTTATGCCCTGTAAGAAGTAAAATATATAAATCTTTATTAAATTTTCTAATTTCTTCAACAACTTGGTCTCCATGAATAGGTGTTATAATAAAATCTAAAAGCATCAAATCAAAGTGTTCATTACGTACACGTTCTATAGCTTCTATAGGATCAGTTATTCCAACAAAAGAATAGTTTGATTTTGTTAAAAACACATTAAGAGAGTCTAAAATTCCTGTTTCATCATCTACTGCGATGATTTTGTATTTTGCTTCTGTATTTTCATAATTGTATTTTCTCATCTGAAAGTGCACCTCCTATAATTGACATTATTATATGAGGATTTTTTAGAAAAAGCAATAAAAAAGAAACAAAAAAATAAAAAAAAAAAAAAATATCTAATTTTGTCGAAAGACAAAAAAGAGAAAAAAAAAAAAAAAAAGTTGAAAGATAGTATAAAAATGTGTTATAATCTAATGCAGATTGAATTTCCATTTTTGTGGAGGATGTTGAAATGATTTTTAAGGACTACTATAAGATACTAGGCTTAAATACAAATAAAGTTAGTATTAATGAAATAAAAATAGCTTTTAGAGAGCAAGCAAAAAAATATCATCCAGATGTAAACAAGCAAATAAAAAATGCTGAGGAAAGATTTAAAGATATTAATGAAGCATATAAAATTTTATCAGTCACAAGTACAAGAAAAAAGTACGATAGACAGTGGAATGCGAGAATAGGCAAAAAAATAAAAAATAAACAAAGAAAAGAAAAGAGAAATAATAAAAACAATATATTTGGAGAATTTAAAGCTTTATTTTTTGGGCAAGATAGTGATGAACAAAATGAAAGTATTTTATATAAGAAAATACCTATAAAAGGTGAAAATGTTGAAACAGAAATAAATATAAAACTAGAAGATGCATATTTTGGGTTAGAAAAAAAGATATCTCTAAGGACAGTAAATGGTAAAATGAAAACATTTAATGTCAAAATTCCAGCAGGAATTCGAAATGGTGAAAAAATAAGATTAACAGGACAAGGAAAGGCTGGAGCTGATGGCGGTAAAAATGGAGATTTATTTATAAAAATTAATATATTAAATAATAAAAAATTTAAATTAGATGGACTTGACATTGTTACAGATCTTTACATATCTCCATGGGAAGCAGCATTGGGGAAAAAAGTAAATGTGGATTCCATTGATGATACTGTAAGCATTTATGTTCCACCAGGAATACAAAGTGGAGAAAGGCTAAGAATAGCTAAGAAAGGATATAAAGATGGACAAGGTGGAAGAGGAGATTTAGTTGCAAATATAAAAACAGTAGTACCAAAAGAATTAACTGAAGAAGAAAAGAGTTTATTTGAAAAATTAAAACAAGTATCAAATTTTAATCCAAGGGTTAAATAGTAAAAAATGCCAAAATAGTTGACATAAATATAAATGTGCGGTATAATAAATATGGAGTGCACAAATGAAGAAGGGCATTAAAATATAGAAATGAGGTGCTTTAATAAATGGAACAAGTAATTAAAGGAAAACATTTTAGCATAACAGATCCACAAGGAGTAAAAACAGTAATATATGAAGTTAGCAAGGCAGAAAAAAATGTGGAAAAAAATGGACCTAAATTTGTTATTGAAAGGCTAGACTATACAGAGGAGTTTGTAGGCGAAAAAACAAAAAAGACATTTTTTGTAAATGAACCAAAGCCAGAGGGAAATAGATTAGCAATTTTTTCTTTTGGCAAGGAGAAGGTTGTAATAAATAATGGTGTATTAGATGGAAATAAAGTATTAATCTCAAAAGAACCACTTCCTTTTCATTTTAAAACTATGTATTCTGAGCAGGAAATGGAATTTAAGGAATTTACATACACACCGAATTTAAAAAGACCAATATCAATAATAGATCCAGAAACAACAGATGAAGTTAAACCAATATTGTATTTTGACGAAAAAACAAATGAGGTAAAAGGCAAATGTAAATTAATGCCATATAAAAGTTATTTCGCATTTGAAGTAAGACAAGGTGAAGATGATGATTTCGTTTTACTAGGGGGAAGCCCTGTTATTGAAGAATAAGGAGGATATATAATTATGTCAAAATTAGAATTACATAAAGACAGAAAAACTGGAGAACCAGTAAAAATTAGATTAGTATCTGCTCAAAAAGCAAAAAATGAAAATTATCTAGTTATAAAGGCATATGATAATGAAGTAAGCAAAGAAGACAGAGAATCTAGAGATTAATAGACTTACCAAAGAGAAGGTGGTAAAATATGTATAAAATAAAATATGCAGTAAAAAAAGGAAAAGCGGTTTTTATAGTTGTTTTAATACTATGGATAATTTTGTCCATAGTATTAATTGCGCCTGGAGCTGTAAGCATAATTGATTCAGAAAAAGTAAATGAAAGTATATTAAATTTGTTTTTAAATAATATTAGTAATTTTTCGAGTAATTTAACAAAAGCATTAAGTTCGGAATATGCTGCTACATTTTTAAAAGGTGAATTATATTTATTTGTAGCATTATTTGTATTAGCGGGAATTGGATTAATGAAATCCCTTCCTAAAAATGAATATACTGATATTGAACATGGGTCAAGTGATTGGGCAACAGGTGGAGAGCAATACCAAATATTAAGTCCTAAAAAGGGAATATTACTAGCAGAAAAAAATTATTTACCAGTTGACAAAAGGGGAAATACAAATGTATTAATTGTTGGACGGTTCAGGTTCTGGTAAATCTGCATCATATGTTATTCCAAATGCATACCAATTATTAGGTTCTTATGTATTTACAGATCCTAAAGGAGAGCTATATGATAAGACTGCTGGATATTTAGAAGCAAAAGGTTATGAAATAAAGGTATTAAATTTAGTAAATCCAAAAAAAAGTGACGGATATAATCCATTAATGCATATTGAAAATGAAATTGATGTTGATGTTATTGCAAACACAATTGTAAAAGGGCAAAAAAATGAAAGTAGTACATCTGACCCTTATTGGGATGATATGGCAGAAATGTTATTAAAATCTTTAATATATTATTTACTAGCAACAAGACCTGAGGAAGAGCAAAATTTAGCAAGTTGTGCAGAACTTGTTAGGGCAGCTAATAGTAACGGAGGAGGAAATTTACTTACAGAACTAATGAATCAACTTCCTTATGATCATCCTGCTAGAATGAATTATAAATCTATAGAAATTGCACCAGAAAAAACATATGGTTCTATTCTAAGTACTTTACAATCAAAACTAGGTAAATTTGATTCAAAGGAGATTGCGGAATTAACATCTACAAATACGATTAAATTTGAAGATATAGGTAGAAAAAAAATGGCAGTTTATGTTATATCATCAGATACACATACAGCATATGATTTCTTACTTACAATATTTTTCTCTCAAATGATACAACACCTATATGATTTTGCTGATAAACAAGGTGGGGCACTTCCACAGCCTACATATTTTATTCTTGATGAGTTTGCAAATATTGGAAAGATACCAGACTTTGATAAAAAAATATCTACCTCAAGAAGTAGGAAAATTTCTTTTAGTGTAATTTTGCAAAATTTGGATCAATTGGAAGCGGTTTATGAAAAATCACATGAAACAATAATTGGTAACTGTGATACAACTGTATTTTTAGGAAGTAACTCTCAAAAGACAGTTGAATATTTTTCAAAAGAACTAGGAGAAAAAACGGTTTCAAGAGATAGTTGGTCTGTCAGCAAAGATAAAAACATGTGGAGACAAGGATATAATAAATCTGACCAAATTATGGCAAGGGCATTAATGACACCAGATGAACTTAGAAGGTTAGATAATGATATGTGTATTATATTTGAAAAAGGTTTAAAACCAATAAAAGCACAAAAATATTATTATTTTAAATATAATACAGCTAATTTAGTAAAACAATATGAACTAAATCATAATGCAAGAGAAACAGTAGATAGAGGAGTATGGAGAAAATATAATCCATATAATCCTTATGTAGAAGAAAAGGAAGATGATAAATCTAAAGAACCAACTAGTATAGAGTCTTTAGATGACTTATTCCAGGAAGAACCCCCAAAAAAAATAAAAGAAAATACTGTTTCAAAAGTCGAAACAAAGGAACAACCATCTAAACAAGAAGAGGAAGAATCTTATGATATACAAAAAGAGTTAGAGGCAAAATTTGATGAATTATTTGGAGCATTTGATGATAATAATTAATAAAAAAGAGGCAAGCGCCTCTTTTTTGTTGTATATGTAATTAATCATAATGGTATTTTTAAATAAAATGTAGTGCCTTCTCCTTTTTTAGTAGTATAGCTCATATTTCCGTTAAAATGAGCTTTTATATTGGAATAAGACATAAATAATCCTAAACCAGTTCCGTTTTTGCCTTTAGTGGTAATCATAGATTTAAATAGTTTATCTTGTACATTTTCTGGTAATCCTCCAGCAAAATCTTCAATACTAATAACTAGATTGTTATTTTCTTTAAATAATGTAAAATTAATATCCTTATTTGGCTGACCATTATAGGCTTGAATTGCATTTGATATAATATTGTTAATAACCTGAACTAGACTATTAATATTTCCTTTGATAGATGTACTAGGATCTAATTTTACAAAGGTATTTAGAGTTACAAGTGCATTTTTTAATTCATGTTTCATTAATATATCAACATATTTTACTAATTCTTGCACAGTAAAACCATTAAAAGTATTATCAGAAAATGCTACAGCTTGTCCTTTAACTGCAGTTATAATATCTGACATATAAGATAAATGAGTACGTATTTTGGTTATCCATTCATCCATATCATTTGCAATTGCATGATGGTCATCTACTGTAACTTCTGAATCACCAATAGATTTTCTATACTCTTCTATCAAATTAGACAAACCCTCAGTTGCACCGGATATTGACATAATAGGTGTTTTAAGGTTATGTGCAATACCACCAATCATTTGACCAAGTGAAGCTAAACGCTCTTGCTCTATAAGGATTTCTTGATTTTCTTTAATTGTTTGTACGTCTAAATTATGCTGAGTAACATCCTTTAAAAGAATAAGGGTACCTAAAAAAGTATCATTGTTTTTTATACAATTAATTTCAATATGAAAATATTTGTTTATTGATTTCCAATATTTTTCTAGTGTAATAGTAGAATCATCTAATTTGGTTTTATTAATTGCAGCAATAAGTTCCTCTATATCAACATCAAAGGCATTAGATTTTTTTAATAAATCAATAATATTAACATTTCTAATTTCAAAGTTTGTTAATGAAAATGTATCTAAAAATGTTTTATTAAAGTCTGTAATAATCAGATCTTCATTTAAGACTATATAACTATCAGATATTCTATCTACAATCTTTTGTAATGCTATAGGTGCAATTTTTAAAAAATCAAATTTAAATATTGCTATAGCAAAGCATATTATACTGATTGTAAAAGAAACAGGAGTAACATATACATTCATTGGAATAATTCCAAAGGTTCCTAAACAATTAATTACTAAGGGAATAATTTCTCCTAGTATAATTAAAAAAGATTGTTTAGAAAAGAAATTAGAATTTTTAATAGAATATTGTATTAAATATATTAAACCAATTAACACACATATATATGTATAAAGGCTATTTACTAAACTATATGGACCCATTATTCCTTCACTCATGTTAACAGAATATACTTTAAAAAACAAGTGATGATAATTATTGGTGAACATCAGTATAGTTGACAAAATTGGTATAATGAATAGTAAAAAATATAATTTTCTAAATTTAATTTTGGTTCTTGCAAAAATAATAGCTAAAAACATAAATGCAACTGGTATAAAACATGCACCAAAAGAAGCAAAACCTTCAAAAAGAATAGGGTCAATTGATGTATTTTGGAACAGTATTTGTAAAATTAAACTTAAGGTCCAAAAAATCATGCAAATTAAGCAACAAATAAAAACTTGGGTTAGTTGATCCGAATTTTTTCTTTTTTTACTAGATAATAATATTATTAAAAAACTTGATGCGACAAGAGAAATAGTTAAAATCATTAAATAACCTAAATATTGCATAAAACCTCCTAATTAATTAAAATAATTTATGGATTTTAAATAATTAATATATTTTATAATGTAATCTTTTTTTATTTTAATCCATTTAAATTTACAACGCAATAAAAAATTAACAGAAAAATCAGATTTTATATATGTGTTTGTTTGATAAGATAGTTTCTTGTCGGGAGATAAATCAGTTATAATTCCTTTGATGTTTTCCTTTAAAATTTCATTGGATAAATTATCTTTAATATATTGCGAAAAACGAGTATCTTTTAAAACTTTTACGTTGTATCCTAAACTTTTAATAGTTCTTAATAGTATATTTACAGTAATGTGATTTTTATTATATAAATGTAGTACTGAAATATAGTTACTTCTATTTTGTAAACATTTTATAATAGCATTTGCACATAAATCTACAGGAGTAAATTCCAGTTTTTGTTTTAATAAGGATTCTGGAATTATACCTAAAGATATGAATGTTTTTAATCTAGATGTGAAAGCATTACTTTCAGGATTGATTTGGAAAGTTCCATCTAATTGTCTGCTTGTTATATTTCCTAAGCGTAATACTAATCCATCTATATTTTTATTGGCAATATTTTCTAAAACAAGTTTTTCTGCTTCAAATTTACTTCTAGTATAAACATTATCTAAAGACTGATTTATAAACAAATTTTGCTCAGAAAAATATATCTTTTTATAATTTTTTAATTTAGTTGTAGAAACTGTATCATCTAAAAACATATTTCCAGAAATACTTAAAGTTGATAAATGAATCAATCTTTTTGAATATTTTGTACAAAATTCTATAGTTTGTTTTATTGCATCAATATTTATATTTTTAAATTTATAGAAATCTCCAAAATGTTTAACATTTGCTGCAGCATTGATTATAGTTGAAACATTGTTAATAATTGTATTATAACTACGGTCACTTAAACCAAAATGTGGCTTAATAATATCACCTTTTAAAACAATAATTCTGTTTCCAATAAAGGAATCTAGAGTTTCCTTAAAATAAAAGTGTAGGACATTTAAAAATCTATTTAATGCACCTTTTCCATTTTTATCACGCATAATACAATAAATAATTCCAGAGTCATTTTCTATAAAGCTTTTTATAATATGCATTCCAACAAAGCCATTGCTTCCTAGCAATAGAACATTATTGTTTGATGAATTTTGTATATTATAATTTGCCCTAATTTTATTTTTCTTTAATATTTTATTTATATTGGTATAATCAAATTCTTCTATAGGCGTAGTAATAATTTTTTCTGTTTTACTTGTAGATAATTTCCTAATAGTTTTGTATTTAAAAATGTCTGCATAAGGGATGTCAATTCCTTTATTTAAAGCTTCGACTTTGAATCTGATTGCGGATAAAGAATCTGCACCTAATTCAAATAAATCATTATCTATTCCTACTTTTGTTTGCAAAATATCTTCCCATATCTGGCAAAATATTTTTTGAGTTTCATTTTCCGGTTTAGCATATTCAATTTCTTCATTAGAAAGAGTAAATTTATAAGAATTAAGTAGTTTTCTATCAACTTTTCCATTTGTAGTTAATGGAATATTATCAATTTGAGTAATATATTTAGGAACCATATAAGTTGGTAATTTGTCTAAAAGAGCTTTTCTAATTGATGGAATACTTAATTTATCTTCTGCACATATAAAGGCTTTTAAAAATGTTTTGCTATCATCACTAATAACTACACAATTTTTAATTTCCTTTATTGATAGAAATTGTTTCTCAATTTCAGAAAGTTCAATTCTAAGCCCATTTATTTTTACTTGAAAATCATTTCTTCCAATATATTCAATTTCATTATTATCATTAAGTAAAGCAATATCACCAGTTTTATATATTCTTTCGTTATTAAATTTACAAACAACAAAAGATTTTGCAGTTTTATTAATATCATTAATATAACCTTGAGCTAATCCAACTCCAGATATACAAATTTCTCCTGGTACTCCATATGGACATAGATTACCATCTTTATTAATTATATAAATTTTCATATTTGGAATAGGTTTACCAATATTTATGCTATTTGAAGAAACGATGTTTTTACTTGAACAGCATGCTGTAATTTCAGTAGGACCATATCCATTGGAAATATTGGCATTTGTTAAAGGTTTCAATTTTTCATATAATGAGGAAGTAAATACTTCACCACCAAGTTGGATGGTATCTAATACAGATAAACAGTTTCTTGTTTTAGTATCAGATAGTAATAATTCTATTTTAGTAGGAGTTGTAACACAGAAATTTACATTATTATTAATTATAACTTCAGCCATTTTTACAGGATTTTTTTGTTCTTCTTCATTTAGCAAGTATAGTGTTCCTCCAAGTAATATTGATGTAAATAATTCTACTGCAAACATATCGAAGGAAACAGTAGCATTACCTAGAACCTTTTTGGTTTTACCTGAAAATATTACTTCTCTAAAATAATTATAAACAAGATTTACTAACCCTTCATGTTTTAAAATTACACCTTTCGGATTACCAGTCGAACCAGAAGTGTAAATAAGTGCAAAGCTATCTTCTGGACTATTTACTATAGGTAAATTTTTAATATTACCTTTAAACAAGAATTCATCTATTCGACATATATTTTCAAAATTAATGTTATAATTAGCATCTGTAATTAATAGTTTTGTATTACTATTTTCTAGAATATAATTAACTCTTTTTTCAGGAAAAGAATTATCAATTAATACATAAGTTGAACCAGCTTTTAAAACTGCAACAATGGAAATTATCATTTCTAAGGAACGATTAACCATAATACCAATTATGCTGTTTTTAGTTATCCCGGAAGATTTTATATAATGTGCTAGACTATTTGCTTTTTCATTTAATTCTTTGTAAGTTAATTTCTTATTTTCAAAAACAACAGCTATTTTATTAGGATTTTCATCTACTTGTTTTTCAAATAATTGAATAATAGTAGTATGTTTTGAATATTTAAAATCTGTATTATTAAATTCATATAATATCTTATTTTTTTCACTTTCTGACAGTATATCAATATCTGCTATTTTAATTTCAAGATTTTCTAAAATTGTATGTATAATATTAAGGTAATGATTAGATAAATTTCTAATAAAACTTTCTTTAAATAATTTTGTTGCATATTCAAAGGAGATATTAATACCATTATCACTTGGGATTAACTCTATAGTTAAATCAAATTTTGAAATGTGAGTATCTGGTATGTAATATTCAGACTTTATGTTATTAAGCTTAATTTCTTTTAAACCATTATTTTGATAAGTGAACATAGTATCAAATAAAGGATTTCTACTTGTCTCTCTTTTGATATTTAATTTATTTATCAATTCGTCAAAAGGATATGCTTGGTATTTATATGCATTTAAACAATTTAGTTTAACAATTTCCAAAAAATCTTTAAAAGAAGATTTACTATCTATTTTAATACGTAAAGCCAATGTATTAACAAACATACCAATTAAATTATATGTTTCAGCAAGGTCTCGCCCAACAATAGGTGAACCAACAACAATATCGTCTTGAGAAGTATATTTTTCAAGTAATATGTAATAAGCTGAAAGTAATATCATGTAAGGTGTAACTCCCAAATTTTGTGCTAGAGTATTTATTTTTTGCGTTGTACATAAATCAATAGAAGAATATACTTTCGCTCCTTCATAACTTTGTGTAGATGGTCTTTGGTAATTTGTAGGTAGATTTAATACAGGTACATCATCTGCAAATTGATTTACCCAATATTTTTCAGCTTCTGCAAGTTTACCAGAGTGTAGTCTTTCATTTTCATAATTTGAAAAATCTTTGTAATTTATGGTAAGGTCAGGCAATACATTATCATTATATAGTTGACAAAGTTCATCAATAAATATTGTTAAAGATGTACCATCAGATATAATGTGATGCATATCTACAAGTAAAGCAGATGTATTATCTTTAAATTCAATTAATTTTGCTCTAAATAAAGGAGCTTTTGATAAATCAAATGGTTTAACAAAGTTATTATAAATATAATTCAAATCATTGTAATTACAATTCTTTTCTTTGTCTAGTTTAAAGTTAACTTCTTGTGTAATATTTTGAAAAACATTATTATTGTCAAATGTAAAATAGGTACGTAAGGTTTCATGTCTATTAATTAGTTTATTAAAACATTCTTCCAATTTTTTTTCATCAATTTTGCCATGCAAAATAATGCCACCTGGTACATTATATAGTGTAGAGTTTTCCCCAGCTATACTACTTGCAAGATAAATTCTTTTCTGGGCAGAAGATGCTATATAGTGTGATTGTATTTTCACTTTTGGAATTTTTATGTTTGTATGTATAGTGCTTTTTTGAATAATTTTAGCTAATTCTTGAATTGTACTATTCTCAAAAATTTCTGGGACACTTATATCAACCTTAAAAGAATTGTAAATTTCTAATGATAATTTAATTGCGCAAAGAGAATCTCCGCCTAAATCAAAGAAATTATCAGTTATACTAAAATCATGTATATTTAGTAATTTCGAAAAGATATTATATAGTATTTTTTCAGTTTCATTATTAGGTTTAATGATTTTAACATTTTTTTCAATAGGTTTTAATGATTCTAAAAGTTTTGTGTCAATTTTACCATTAATAGTCATAGGGATATTTTCTATTTGATAAATTTTATTTGGTATCATATAAGATGGCAAATATTTTTGAACAAATTGTTTCAAATTACCAAGATCAATAGATACAGAGGCTTTAAAATATGTAATAATTTTTTTATCTTTTACTATTGAAACTGATTTAACAATTTGTGGATATGTCTGAATTATTTTATCTATTTCTTGCAATTCAATCCTGTGTCCGTTAATTTTTACTTGTTTATCAATTCTACCAACAAAAACAATATTACCATCATCTAAGAAAAATCCGTAATCTCCGGTATGGTAGCAAATCATATTAAAATCATTATTGTAAATAAAGGTTTTATTTAAAGAGCTTTTTGTATAACCTGAAGACACACAATCTCCACCAATAATTATTTCACCAATGGTGTTTATTGGTTGTAATTTACCTGTTGAAGAATTGATTATACCTATATATGTATTTGAACTTGGTGTACCAATAGGCAAAAATCCTTCTTTATCTTCTTTATTAACTTTACTATACATATAAGAAACACAGCAAATGGTTGCTTCTGTTGGACCATATCCGATTATGTATTTGCATATTTTCATTTAATTTTAAGAAATTATTTAAAGTAGAATATTTAATAGATTCTACTCCCACAAGTAGTTTATTAAGATATACTTTTTTATTATTTAAATATAATATTTCATATATATCATCTAAAATATTTGGAGGTAAGAATGTAAATGTAATATGATTGCTACATATATAATCGGCTAAAAATTTTATATTATAAATACTATTATCTGATAGTAAATGTAATGTTGCTCCAAGTAAAAGAGGAATAAATACTTCTTGTAAATGAGCATCAAAAGAAATGTTAGCAATGCTTAAAGTAATATCCTTATTAGTAATATCAAAATTAAACTTTTTATTAATACCATATACATGGTTAATTATTGAATAGTTACATATTTTTACACCTTTTGGATTCCCTGTAGAACCAGAAGTATATAAAATATATGCAGTTGAAGAAGCATCAAAAATTTCGCTTAAAAATTTAGCTTTATTATAATTAAATATGTTAATATCTAAAAAACTACAATTATATGTAAGGTCTTTAGTTAAATTTTGTTTAGAAATTAATAATTTAGCATTACTATCTTTTAAAATATATTCTATTCTATTTTTAGGATGTAAAGTTGATATAGGAACAAAAGTTGCTCCAACTTTTAATGTGGCAAAAATAGAAATTATATAATCTATGTTTTTTTCTAAATGAATAGCAACAACATCATTTGATTTTATATTATTATGTTTTAAATAAAATGCAAGGCTATTTATTTTATCATTTAATTCTTTATAATTTAATTTTTCATTTTTAAAAACAACAGCAATATTGTCTGGTGTTTTATGTACTTGTTCTTCAAATAGTTGAACTATAGTTTTATGTTTTGGATATTCCATTTTTGTATTATTAAAGTCTTTTATTATTTTACTTTTTTCGTCTGGAGTTATAATTTCAAAATCTTTTAATAAAATATCATTATTTTCAATAATTTGATTTATCATATGTAATATCCTAGTGTGAATAGCATATATGTCATCTGAAGTGTATTTTGAAACTTTGTAATCATATGCAACATTTATAATTCCGGTATCATTTATATCAAAAAAGTGAATTTCCATATCGTCAGATATATTACCATTAAATATCCACTCAGCTTCATAATTAGTTTTAGATGATTGCTTATTAGTTCTCATGTTTTGGTAAGATAAAACAACATTATATAAGTTAGGAACTGCTCCATGAGATTTTCTTAAATCTTCTAATAAAATTTGGTATGGATATTTTTGATGTCTAAATATGTTAAAGAAATTTGTAGAAATTCCTGATGAAAAATCTGCAAAGCTTTTTTCATGATTTAATATAATTTTAAAAGGCACAACACTAATAAACATACCAACAGTATGTTTTTCTTTAGCATTTGCCCTATTTAATATTGGAGTACCAATTACAAATTCATTTAAATTTGACACTCTAGATAAATATATGGAATAGACACCCATAAAAAAATTAAAAAAAGAGATTTTATTTTTTTTACAAAAAGTATCTATTAAATTCATAGTTGTAATAGGAATTTTAAATATTTTCCTTTTTGCTGTACTAGATTTATTGGTTGTTTTTATACTTCCAGGAATTGATGCAATTTCTGGAAGTGTATTAAATAAATCATTCCAAAACAATTTATCTTTTTCAAATTTTGAACTTTTAATGTATTCTTGTTCAGAGTTAATATAGTCTATATATGAATTAGTTATAAAGTTAGCTGGAGAGTATGTCTTGTTAATTAAAGAATCATATATATTTACTATAGTACTAACAACAAGACCACTTGCCCAAGCATCAACAATTAGATGGTGCATACATAGTAAAAAACCACCATGACCGTCTTCATAATTAAATAATTTAGCTTTAAATAAATAAGAATCAAAAAGTTCCAAACGAGTTTTTGCAAAATTTTTTTCTAGGTCCTTTATATCTTTATTATTTTTTACAGCAATTGTTTCAAATATTATAGGTTTAAAATCATCAATAAATTGTTTAATTTCATTATTTTGCTTAATTAGTTTAATTCTAAAACTGTCAGTACTTTTAACAAATATATTTATTGATTCTTTTAATTTATCAAAATCTACTGCCTCAGAAAATTTAGCTATACCTACAATATTTTCAATAGACGTCCCTTTGTAAAATTCTTCTGTGACCCAAATTGATTTTTGTGGATTAGTTAAATCATATAATTCTTTCAATTTTAATTCACCTTTTTTTATTTTACTTATAATAATATATCATGATATTGAAACTAAATCAATCATTTTATGACTTTAAAAACAATAATTTGCGTTAAAAAAACAAATTCGACAAAATATGACAAAGATATACAAAAGGCAAGGTAAAAATTTGGTATTAGAAAACTGTAAATGATACAAATTTAGTAAAGCTAGTTTATAAAAATTGTAATATATAAACTGTATATAAATACAAATTTTGGATATTCTAATTTCGGAGGTAATTTATGTACGAATATTCAAGAAGACCAAGTAAATTTAAAAATTTTATTATTATTTTTTCCCTTATGGTAATTGTTTCTGCTGTGAGTATATTTGCGTATTCAACATACATGAAAATAGATATAAACAAGTATGAAAATGATTCAGAAGCAAGTGCCACAAGATTATATAATAATGAAGAAATGGATAAAGAAGAAAATGAAAAAGAAGATAATTCAATGCTAGAGGATATAACAAAAGGAGTTGTTGGTATATCTAAAATAAAAAATACAGGATTAGCAATTTTAGATTCAGATGCTACTCAGGAATTAGGTTTAGGAAGTGGAATAATTGTATCAGAAAAAGGTTATATAGTTACAAATTGGCATGTGGCTGGTGATAAATATAGTACTTGTTATGTTACACTGGAAAATGGAGAAATTTATACTGGAAATGTTACATGGGCAGATGAAGATTTGGATTTAGCAATAGTAAAAATAAAGAAAAATGGATTAAACTATTTAGAACTGGGAGATTCAGATATAATTAGTCTAGGACAAGATGTATATGCAATAGGTAATCCAATAGGTATAGAATTTCAAAGAACGGTAACTTCTGGAATTATTAGTGGATTAGATAGAACAATAAAAATAGAAGATGAAAATGGAGAAGCCTATATGGAAGATTTAATACAAACAGATGCAAGTATAAATTCTGGTAATAGTGGAGGACCATTAGTTAACAAAAATGGTGAAGTAATAGGGATAAATACAATAAAAATTGCTTCAGCAGAAGGGATAGGTTTTGCCATACCTATAAATATTATTAAACCAATAATAGAAAGTTATATAAAAGATGATGAATTTGATGAGGCATATTTAGGAATATTTGCATATGATACAGAGGTAAATAAGTATTTAAATTCTAATTTAGAATTTAATAATGGAATATATGTAGTTAAAATATCAACAGATGGACCAGCTATAAAAAGTGGTCTAAAAATTGGAGATATAATAACTAAAATAGATGAACTTGAAATAAATAAAATGAGTGAGCTTAGAAATTATATATATACCAAATCACCTGGAGATGATGTAACACTAACAATTAATAGAAATAATAAACAATATACAATTAATGTAACATTGGGAAAAAAATAAAATATTAAAATGTTCTAGTAAATAATAAAAATAAGTGATATAATATGAGACAATAAAAGGAGGAATATATATGAAAAATGAATTCATAGTAAAAAGATGTTCATCATGTGGGGCAATGATAAAAATTTTTAAGGATTGTACTTGTGAAAATTGTGGAATAAAATGTTGTAGAGAAGAAATGCAAGAATTAGTTCCAAATACTGCTAATGCTGCAAAAGAAAAACATATTCCAACATATCAAGTATATGGAGAAAAAATAATAGTTAGGGTAAACCATGTAATGGAAGAGGATCATTATATAGAATGGATTGCATGTGTTAATAAAAACAGAGAATATATAAAGTATTTAGAACCTGGAGATGTAGCAGAAGTAACATTTAAATATAAACCAGGCTCAACAATTTACGCTTATTGTAACAAACATGAATTATGGAAAAATGAAGTAAAATAATAAATTAAGTTTTAGGAACCTCTATATATATAGAGGTTCGTTGTTTACAAAAAACTACCTAGAACTAATATTCCTAAATTATTATTATAAATATCATTAAATTGACTAAGTGGCAGTGGATTTTCTCCAATCCCAGCCTCTATAGTGTATCCAGGTCTTTGGTACTGTTGCAAAAACCAATCTTTATAACCAGCAAAACTTGAATTGTAAGGAACTTCAGATAAACTATAACCACTTACATTTGAAAAGACTTTTCCTATTTCTTCTGCCTTTTGTGGAGCATAATCTTGAAATTGCCAGTAAATTTCTTTACCTTGAGTATGATAAGTTATAACTAACTTAAAATTATGCTTTAGAGTAAAATTATATAAAGCAAGGGATTCTGGCTCTGTAAGAGGACCAAAGCCAACAAAATCACGAGGAGCAGGAGAAGTAAAACCTTGAGAATATTTTATAAGTTTAGCATTTTCCCATCCAGCAGGAAATTGTAAATTTAAATCCACACCAGTGGATTTAAAAATATACCAACCACGAAATTAATTTAATAAAATGCAGTAATCATCTATATTACAGAGTATTTCAATTTGATTGAAATATTCTGTTTTTTTAGTGGATTTTTACGGCTAGAATTGGAGTAGTATATGAAAGAAAATCAAGAAAAGGTTGGATATTATTCTGTAATTCCTGCAACTGTTTTACATAATAAAGAATTAAAAGCAAATGAGAAGTTGCTATATGCAATAATAACATCTCTTGCTTGTAAAGAAGGCTATTGCTTTGCATCTAATAAATACTTAGCAGAAAAATTAGATGTAAATCCTAAAACAATTTCAAGTTGGATTTCTGATTTAAAGAATAAAAATTTTATAGT
>CALXUH010000062.1 GCA_944391645.1 uncultured Clostridia bacterium
TTCATCAAACAAAAAATCCACATCAAACGAATTTGTGGTGATATAATAGCATAAGAAAAAAACTAACGGCATCAACATTATAAATAATGCATAAAAAATATGTATTAATATTAAAAATATAATTTCTGACTTCTTCAATTGTGTTCTCATAATTTTTTAATACTATTCTTATTAATAGAAATAAAAATATCCTATAAAGTTTAAACCAAACATAAAAGGTCTGTGAATTTCATTAACCACATTCTTTCTTTATCCTTTGCATAGGTTTCGTTTTTTAAAAAGTTTTCTTTTTATTTTTTCAAATATGAAGAAAGATAAATAACAAATAAAAACTCCGCCGAATAGACAGGTTAATGCGAAAACATAACTGAAATTGAATTCATATTCGCTTAATAAGCCTCCATGAAATAATTGATTTACAAATTCATCAAAATTATCAAAATTCAAACTTGCTAATATTACATGCACTTGACAAACTATCTGGTCAAAAATTAATGCACTTAATAATACCTTTAGGGTATATCGCTTATCTTCCAGAAATTTATCTAAAAATGCATGTATTCTTTTTAGAGGCAATCCGTACAACATTGGAAACATGCACAGTTTTACAATCATAAACAACAGCCAAAAAAGAAATCCCCAAAATAGTAACTCTATGTCATTTCCGGAATTTGCAAAATCTTCATAAGTTACTTGAAAGAAAGTCCATAAAATGAACTGACAAAAGTTAGATATCGACTCCATCTGAATAAAGGCTGAACTAAATACCAAATTTATGACTATAAAAAATATTTTTTCTGCTCGTTTTAAAAATAAATTCATAAGATCATTATATTATCTTTTTACAATATGTCAATATATTTAATAGTTTGAGCAAAAGAAATATACTGTATCTTCCCCAAAAACAACGCCGGATGTATATGGCTCTTGTTCCGTATTTTTGTGAGTTATACAAATCTGTTCATTATCAAGTCCTGTTATATAGACATTTTGATAATTATCAAGTAACTCTCGATTTGTTGTAATTTCCTGACAGCGATTTTTATATTCTTGTCTAATTTTATCCACATATTCCTTATTTGTCTGAAACCTTAAATAATTAGTATTATAGCCGTCAAAAGCACTTTCTTGTTCAAAACGATATTTCTTTATTTTGCGTGGCACTCTGGACGGAAAAACAGAGTATCCGGCATTTTCCTTTTTCAACCGCTGTATTTCTGGAACATACAAAAACCGCGGCACTAATTTTGCTGATGGCATATATGCAGCAATTAAGCTAAATATTAAAAAATAAATAACCGCTAATATTCCACATATAGCCATAAAAATATTTGAGAATATTGTATTTAATTTTATTTTTTCGAATACTAATTTAAGAATTAATGCTACGGTTACAGGCAAAAGGATAAATGGCAGTAAAATCAGCATATACATACCTAGCTGCGTAAAACACTGAAATACCAAGAAAATTGTAAGAACAATATACGGCAGCAATGACATAGTATCACTATTTTTCTTACAAATACAATCAAAAATCATGGTTAAACAATAGAAAAAATATAAAACGCAGACCAATATTACAAACGGCAAGAATAAATAACCTTTTCCGGTTGTCCAGATGTATATTGAGATTATAGTTGTTGCTATATAAAATTTTAACATAATATAAATTTACCACAAAATTAAAATAATATCCATTTATACATTGGTATTTTTATGTTTATTACAATATAATAATTTTCTATATTACCATGTAATTGTTGTATTCTTGCTAATATTACAAATGGATTAAAATCTTTTTTATTAAAATCATAAGTATCGATAATTTTAGCATTAAAATTTAATTCAACATCTATATATATATCAACAATATCGACTCGATGAAACGCGTTAAACAAGTCTGGATTTAATATACCGAAAGCTATACTATCATCTGGCAACTTTGCATTTGGTAAAAAATTATGTTTATTACTTTTTATGAAATTTTTTATTTCTTTTGAATTACTTATTGCTTGTGCATATATACTATCCTCATCAAATATTATACCTTTTGTATCATTTGCCATGTATTGCTGTTTAACTTTTGTTGTAATTTTTTGTTTTAAAGCAAGGTTCTGTAAATCCTCTATATTGTTTATTTTTGTAATATTATTTTTTATTTCAGAATTAATATTATTAAATTTTGAAGAAGAAATTTCCCATAAAATTACAGATAAAGGCATTTGCTTTTTAAATTTACTTATAATCTTATCTAAAAATTCTTTACTTGTAATAATTTTTTTCCATATATTATATATTATAATATTCAAATTGACTATCGATATCATATCTTTATTAAAAAAATCTTCTAAAATCTTAAAATTCGATTTTATTTTTTTTATTTCTTGAGTTAAAATATTATTTTCCCTATTAATTGTTTTAATCCCACTTTTCGCCTCATCAAACTGTCTTTTTTCTTCGGGCGGGAGGGTGTTGACATCAATCTTATTTTCAATTTCTTTTATCAATTTTTCTTGCTTTTCTACCTCTTTCAGGTTTTCTTGCGCC
>CALXUH010000063.1 GCA_944391645.1 uncultured Clostridia bacterium
CGAGGAAACACCTGTACCCATACCGAACACAGAAGTTAAGCTCGTAGATGCCGACAATACTTGTGGGTTACCCTGCTGGTAAGATAGGAAGTTGCCAGTTTTTTTTATGCCTAAAAATAAAAATCAAAAAACAATTATAAAACTTTAACCTAAACTCTTGTTTTTTTTTATATTAAATTATAAAATATTTATGTTATTATAAATAAAAATAAGTTTTTGGAGATGAGTATGGATAATATAGATAAAATTGATTTTTTAAGAGAACATCAAAAATTAATTAAAGTAACATTACGTAATTCGCGATTAACAGAAAATAGACTACAGCAAAGATGCAACTTGATGAGGAAAAGTTTCAAAAATTTAACAGATAAAGAGATTTTGGATAAAATTGAATCTGAAATTATTGATAGAATTAATACGACTGGAAAAGCAAACTTTTCCGAAGATGATATAGATGAGATAATGAGTCAAGCATTAGGATTAGAGATAAGGAATTATGATAAAAGTCATTTGGTTGATTTAGATAAAAATGAGATTTTATCAATTAAAGCACATGGTGTTCTACCAGAAAAATCAAATGGAAAAGTAGAGAGCAAATCTAATACACATGAATATGGAGATACTGTTATAACAACAATTGGAAGATTAACTTTTAAAGATTGGACTGGACTCGAAGATTATGCCGGAATATCATGTTATGCTATTGGTAAAAAAGATAAATATGGTAAGATAACAACATATCCTAATGCAATATTTTCAAGAATTAATTTTTCTTTAATGGATTCTGACCCCAAATATAGGGAAGCAGTTTTATATTTTTTATTAGATGAAAACAATATAAAGAAAACTAAATGTGGTGGATATGTTGGAAGTATACAAACTGTGGAAGAAGGAAAATCTTTGCCTGATACTGTAAATGTAAATGAAAAATATTCTCTCGTATTTGATGAAACAGATGCAACAGTAGTTGTAAAATTTAGAAAAAATATAAAAGAAAAACAAGAACAAGACATGAGAACTCTTGATGAGGAACGTTAGTAAAGGAGGGATGAATGTTATGTCAAAAACGGTATGGAAACCAGGAACATTTATATACCCAATACCTGCTGTTATGGTTTCTTGTGGTACAATGGAAAAATCTAATATAATAACTGTAGCATGGACAGGAATTATTAATACAAATCCTGCTATGGTGTATATATCTGTAAAACCAGAGAGGTACTCATATAATATAATAAAAGAAAATAAGGAATTTGTTATAAATTTAACAAATGAGGAACTTGTATATGCTACAGATTGGTGTGGAGTAAAAAGTGGAAGTAAAGTAGATAAATTTTCAGAAATGAAACTAACAAAGGAAAAATCAAATTTTCTTAAATGCCCTTCTATAAAAGAAAGTCCTGTATCGATAGAGTGCAAGGTTAAAGAAATAAAGGAATTACGGAAGTCATCATATGTTTATTTCAGAGGTACTGTCAATAAATGCTGATGAAGAATATATTGATAAAAAAGGAGCTTTTGATATATCAAAATGTAATTTAATTGCATATGCAAATGGAAAATATTTTTCAATGGGAAAACAAGTGGGGAAATTTGGATATTCAGTACAAAAAAGTAATAAACAAAAATAATACAAAAAGTTTACAAATTAATGAAAAAACATTGACAAAATCACTAAAATATGGTAAAGTATATAAGCTATGTTCTAAATGTGGGGCATAGCTTAAAAAACGCATCGTATAACCCGCACAAAACTAAATTGGAGGTGGAGCTAAAAATGGCTGCAAAAGGACCAAGAGAAAATATTACACTAGAATGTACAGAGTGTAAAAGAAGAAATTATATGACAAGCAAAAATAAAAGAAACAATACAGACAGATTAGAAGTAGTTAAATACTGCAAATTCTGTAAAAAAAGAACACCACATAAGGAAACAAAATAGAACAAGCTATTTTTAGGAGGAAATAAAATGGCTAAAGAAAGAGCAAAAAAAGATAATAAAAATAAAAAACACTTTTTTAAGGATTTTAAAGCAGAATTAAAAAAAGTTATCTGGCCAACTCCAAAACAACTAGTAAAGAGTACTACGGCTGTTGTATTTATTGTTATAGCTACAGCAGTATTAGTTTTTGTTTTGGATTTAGTTTTTGAAACTATAAATTCAAAGGGAATAAATATTTTAAAATCTAATATTAAAAATTCAATTAGTGTTAATGAGACTGTAGAGGATAATGAAGTTGTGGATGATAGTGAAGTTAATACTGTTATTGAATTAAACGAAGTTGAAAATGAAATTGTCGAAGAATAATGGTTTAAAATAAAGGAGGCTTTTTTGATGTCTCAGATACAAGAAAATTTAGAACCAAGATGGTATGTAGTTCATACATATTCTGGATATGAAAACAAAGTAAAAACAGACCTAGAAAAAACAATTAAAAACAGGGAATTAGAAGATTTTTTCTTTGATATAGTTGTACCTTTAGAGGAACAAATTGAAATAAAAGATGGAAAAAGAAAGACAAATTTAAAAAAGGTATTTCCAGGTTATGTTCTAATAAAAATGATTGTTACAGAAGAATCTTGGTATATAGTGAGAAATACTAGAGGAGTTACAGGGTTTGTGGGTTCTGGAACAGATCCAATTCCATTAACAACAGAAGAAATACGAAATATGGGATTTGAAGTTGCTGTTGTAAATGTTGATTATGATATTAATGATTCTGTAAAAGTTGTAAATGGACCACTTACAGGTTTTATTGGTACAGTTCAAGAAATTAACAAAGACAAAAGTAAGGTAAAAGTTCTAGTTTCTATGTTTGGAAGAGAAACACCTGTTGAATTAGATTTTGCTCAAGTAGAAAAAATTTAATTAGGAAAATATTTAAATAATACATATTAAAAATTTTGTTTATTATAAAAATTAATGTTTAAATTTATAAAAAATTTGAAAGGAAGTATAAAAATGGCTGAAAAAGAAATCACAAATGTAATTAAATTACAAATTGAAGCTGGAAAAGCAACTCCAGCACCACCAGTAGGACCAGCTTTAGGTTCAAGTGGAGTTAATATTATGGCATTTGTTAAAGAATTTAATGATAGAACTGCTAATCAACCAGGAATGATAATACCTGTTGTTATTACAGTTTACAAAGATAAATCATTTACATTCATAACAAAAGTTCCACCTGTAGCTGTCTTAATTAAAAAAGCAATTAAAATTGAAAAAGGTTCAGGAAAGCCAAATAGAGATAAAGTTGCTACTATTACAAAGGAACAAGTTAGAGCAATTGCAGAACAAAAAATGGAAGATTTGAATGCAGCATCTGTTGAATCTGCAATGAGTATGGTTATGGGTACAGCTCGTTCTATGGGTGTAGTTGTTGCAGAATAAATGAAAAGATATTTAGTTATCAATAAAATTGATATAAATAAGAAAGTGGGAGAATTTATATTCGTTACTACCAAAGGAGGATTTTAAATGAAAAGAGGAAAAAGATATCAAGAGTGTGAAAAACTAGTAGATTCTAGTAAAATTTACACAGCTAAAGAAGCTTTAGAGATTATTCAAAAAATGCCTAAAGCAAAATTTGATGAAACATTAGAATTACATGTTAGATTAGGTGTAGATTCAAAACAAGCTGATCAACAAGTAAGGGGTACAGTTGTATTACCAAATGGTACAGGTAAAACAAAAAGAGTTTTAGTTTTTGCTAAAGGAGATAAAGCTAAAGAAGCTGAAACAGCAGGAGCTGATTTTGTTGGAGCTGAAGAATTAGTTCCAAAAATTGAAAAAGAAAATTGGTTTGATTATGATGTTATCGTTGCAACCCCAGATATGATGGGTATAATAGGAAGATTAGGAAGAGTATTAGGACCAAAAGGATTAATGCCAAACCCTAAATCTGGAACTGTAACTATGGATGTTACAAAAGCAATAAATGAAATTAAATCTGGTAAAGTTGAATATAGATTAGATAAAACTAATATTATTCACTTAGGATTTGGAAAAGTATCTTTTGGAGCTGATAAATTATTAGAAAACTATGAAACTATTATGGATGCTATAATAAAAGCAAAACCAGCAGCAGCAAAAGGTCAATATATTAAAAGTATTGCAATAACAACCAGTATGGGACCAAGTCTATATATTGGATAATTAAATAAACTTAGCCAAAGACAGTAGGTAAAAAATAAATCCTACCGAGGTAAAATGATAAGGTAAGAAAACTCTTGTTATACCTCTTTGGTTAGGTTAACAAGAGTTATTTATTATAGATTTTAAGGAGGTGAATGAAAAAGTGGCAAGTGAAACAATTTTAAACAAAAAGATTAAGGAAGTAGACGAATTAGCAGAAAAAATAAGCAAAGCTAAAGTCGTACTTTTAACAGATTACAGAGGTATAAATGTTGAAGATGTTACAGGAATAAGAGCAAAGCTAAGAGGAGTTAAAACAGAATATAAAGTAATAAAAAATAATATTACAAGAAGAGCATTAGCAAAAAGTGGATATGAAGGTTTGGATAATTTATTAGAAGGACCAACTGCAGTAGTTTTAGGATATGATGATTATTTAGAAGCTTCTAAAATAATTTATGAATATGCTAAGGAAAATGACAATTACAAAATCAAGGGTGGAATAATTGACGGAAAAGTAGTTTCTGCAGAAGAAATAATTACTTTAGCAAAATTACCTTCAAGAGAAACTCTTATTGCACAATTGGCAGGTGCTTTACTTGGAAATGTTACAAAATTGGCAGTTGCATTAGATCAAGTTAGAGCCCAACGTGAAAATGCGTAAATAAAGTAAATTTATTAATATAATTAAAAAAGGGTTGTGACCTACACAAAAATTAAAAATTAAAGGAGAGAATTAAAATGAGTGAAAAAACAGATAAAATGTTAGAAGAAATAGATAGCTTAACAGTTATTGAATTATCAGAATTAGTAAAAGGAATAGAAGAAAAATATGGAGTATCTGCAGCAGCTGTTGCAGCACCAGTAGCTGGTGGAGCTGCAGGACAAGGAGCAGCTGAAGAAAAAACATCATTCAATGTTGTTTTAAAAGAAGCAGGAGCAAATAAAATTCAAGTTATAAAAGTTGTTAGAGATATAACAGGTTTAGGACTAAAAGAAGCTAAGGATTTAGTAGATGGAGCGCCTAAAACAGTTAAAGAAGGAGCTTCTAAAGAAGAAGCTGAAGATATGAAAGCAAAATTTGAAGCTGCTGGAGCAGTTGTAGAATTAGCTTAAATAGTTATATAATATGTAAAAAGAGAAATCCATTTAATTGGAATTCTCTTTTTTTGTATATAAAATTATAAATTTTATTCATTAATATAATTTTTATCAGTTTCAGATTTAAATACATGTTTAAGTTTTTTAAAGAATGTTTTAATAAATGTCAATTTGTTTTTACTTGTGTCTACAAGTATTAAAGATGTAGATTCCTTTGAAGGTAAGGAAATTGGACCATGCTCTTTTATATAATTCTTCCTTATTTCAATAGCATTCATCATTGAACAATAAAAATCATTATAAAAAGAATAGCAACTATTAGAACCAATCACATTTTTAAAATCATATAATTTGTTTTTAAATTCATGTATATCTTCCATAGTCTTAAGTCTATTAAACTCACATGTAAAACAAGTTTTCATAATGTAATTTTGTGTTTGAAAAAACAAATTAGTTATTTTATGTTTTTTATAATCTATAATTTTATTTAAAAAATTTATAGATTTTTCGCTTGATGCGTAACTTAATTCTTCTAAGTAAGAATTAAGCTCATTTTCTAGGTTTAGTAACGTATCAAATTTTTTAATAACAAATGAATATAATTTTTTATTAAATTTTTTAATAAAAGTATTCTTGAATATATTATTGCAAAAAAGAACACTATTATATAAAGGATATGTGCCTGTAAAATATGTAATCTGATTTAATAATGCACATTCCAAAGGGTAGTAATCTGGACTATTGGTGTTTAACGAAATATTAAAATATGTAACATCAACATATTCGTTCATATTTGCTTCTGCTGCCATTTTTTGCACAGCAGCTTCATTTAATGCAATACCTTTTTGCGCTATAGATAAACCTAAATAGGAATCAGAATGATGGTATTGTATAAAATGTATACATTCATGCATAGCAGTATTTGGAATTTCTTCAAAAGGTAAGCTATTATTAAAATAAATAGAGTTCTCTTCCAAAATGTATTTAGCACCTGAAAAATCCTTAGGTAATTGAGCAAGATACATTTTTACTTTAGAAAAAGCTTCATACAAATTATTTCGTGATAAATTATGTTCAGGAAAGGCAAGACAAAGCTTTATAGATATATCTTTTGCTATTGTTTGAACTTCTTGAATATTTAATTGTCTTACAACATTAATTCCTTCATTTTTTAATATAGATTTTATATTCATAATTACTCCTTATATCTTTAGTATTTATATATTATATAATAAATTTATACAAACAGTGTAACAATAATATTAAATTTATGTTACAATTTTATGACAAGGTTTTAAATTAATATTGAAAATATTTTCCATTTTTGATATAATTCAGAAAAATAATTTATTGGGTGAAACATGAAAAAAACATTAGATATTCTTTTTATAATATTAATTTTTTTTATAATTTATTTTTTTCAAGTTAATTTCTTTACGTGGTTTAATATAGCAGGAATCATGCCAAACCTATTTGTAGCACTTATTATGCTAATAAGTTTATTCATGAAAAAAAAATCAGGATTTATTTTTGGAGTTTTATTTGGATTACTATTAGATTTATTTGTTGGTATAAGAATAGGGATAAATGCTATATCTCTTGGTATAGTAGGACTTTTAACAGAAATACTAGATAAAAATTTTTCAAAAGATAATAGGATAACAGTAATGTTTTTAATATCAGTATTAACAATAATTGCAGAAGTTATTGTTTATATATTGCAAGTTCTTTTTTTAGATGCAAATATACAAATATATGAATTTATAAAAATTATAATGATAGAGGTATTATATAATGCAATGTTAATGGCACTATTTTATCCAGCATTTTTCACATTTGGGAACAAATTGGAGGAAGATTTTATGAATAATACATTCTTAAATTTTTGAAAGTAGGAGAATAAATGAAACCATTAGATAAAAAAAATATTAGATATAATATAATGTCTTTAGTTATATATATAATAGGAATAATTATAATTATAAGACTATTTTCTTTACAGATAGTACATGGAAATGAATATTTAGAACAGTCTAATTCTAGACTTACAAGAGAAACTACAGTAAAAGCAAGCAGAGGAAATATCTTAGATTGTAATGGAAATATTTTAGCAGGAACTAAAATAAAGTATTCGTTAGAATTATATAAAAGTAAAATTGAAATAACTCAATTAAACAATACAATTTTAAATGCAATAGATGTTTTAGAAAAAAATTCAGATGAATATATAGACAATTTTCCAATATCAATTAATCCAATTCAATACACTTTTACAACTCAAGAGCAAATTAATTCCTGGTTAGTAGAAAATGATTTAAAAGACAATATATCAGCAGAAGAAGCTCTAAATTACCTTATAAATAAATATCAATTAATGGATTATAACATAGAAAACGCAAGAAAAATTATATCAGTTAGGTATGGAATTGAAAAAAATGGATATACATCAATGAAACCATATACTATTGCAGAAAATATAAGCCTAGAGAGTATGTTAGTATTTGAAGAACAGAATAATAGTTTCCCAGGAATGGCTATAGAAAAAACACCAATAAGAAAATATAGTTATGGAAGTTTAGCATCACATGTATTAGGATATGTAGGTAAAATTTCCAGTGATGAATATAAAGCATTAGATGGATATAGTATATCTGATTATATAGGAAAAACTGGAATAGAATACTCATTTGAAAAATATTTAAAAGGAGAAGATGGAATAAAACAAACTGACATGTCCATAGATGGAACAATAACTGGAGAATATATGACAAAAGAAGCTATTAGTGGAGATGATATAACTCTTACGATAGATGCTAATATACAAGATGTTGCAGAAAAATCTCTAAAAGAATTAATAGAAAAAATAAAGGATGGTTCTTTTGGAGAAGCTTATGATGCAAAATCTGGAGCTGTAGTTGCATTAAATGTAAAGACAGGTGAGGTTATAGCAATGTGTAGTTATCCGGATTTTGAACCACAATTATTTTTAGACGGAATAAGCAATGAAAAATGGGATGAATATACAAAGGGAGAAAGAAGCGCATTATTAAATAGAACAATACAAAGTTCTTATGCACCAGGTTCGGTTTTTAAAATGGCAACAGCAGTAGCTGGTCTTGAATCAGGAGTAATAACAACAGAAGAAACGATGTATGATAGTGGTATATATTATTATGGTGGAAGCTCGTGGAGATGTTGGATTTATACTGATTATGGAATAGGACATGGAACAGTTAATGTAGCAGATGCTATAAAACATTCATGCAACTATTTTTTCTATGAAACAGCTAGAAGAATGGGGATAGACAATTTAGTAAAGTATGCTAGATATTTCGGATTGGGAAGTAAAACAGGAATAGAATTAGTTGGAGAAGAAGCTGGAATGCTTGCAAGTAAGGAAAATTCAGAGGCCTTAAATAAACCGTGGTATGGAGGAGATACTTTAAATGCTGCAATTGGACAAGGCGATAATAGTTTTACTCCATTACAAATTGCAAAATATATTGCTATGATAACAAATGGTGGAAAAGATATTGATGTGACATTAATAAAAAAAATAACAAGAGCAGATGGAACAGAAGTAGATAAAACTGAAATTGAGGAATATATTAATGACAGATTAGGTATAGAAAAAGAGGAAAAAGAAGACTTACAGATAAAGGAAGAAACAATTGAGGCTGTCATGGAAGGCATGAAGTCAGTTACTACTGAGACAGGAGGGACAGCATATTCAGTATTTAAAGGTTTTGAAATAGAAGTTGGCGGAAAAACTGGTTCAGCAGAAGCAGGAGAAAATGTTAATGCATGGTTTACTGGATTTGCACCATATGATGACCCAGAAATAGCAGTAGTTGTTTTTGTGGAAAATGGTGGACATGGAAATTATACAGCAAGAGTAGCAAGAGCAATCCTTGAGAGCTATTTTGGAACAAACGAAGAAATAGAGGAAGATAGAACAGCAACATCATATACAGAGCATACAAATTAATCTTAAAGAGAAAAAAGTAGGGAGGATTTACTATGAGAAATTCTATATCAATAAACACTAAAAAAGATGAAATAGTTATAAAAATAAGTGACATGGCAGAACACAAGGAAATAATAGAGTGTTTAAACAAAAAAATAGTTGCATTAAAGAAACTATATAAAACTGAAAAAACACCAATACATGTGGTAGGAAAGATTTTAAAAAACAAAGAAATAAATGAAATAAAAAAAATAATACAAGATAATATAGATGTAGAAGTAAATTTCGATAGCCCAAAGGTGTTAGGTTTACATGGAATAAAAAAAGTATTTGAAAAAGAAATAGAAAATTCTGAAACAAAATATTATAAAGGAAGTTTAAGGTCTGGTCAAAGAATAGAATTTGAAGGAAGCTTGGTAATATTAGGAGACGTAAATGCAGGTGCAGAAGTTATTGCTGGAGAAAATATTGTTGTTTTGGGCACATTAAGAGGATTAGCTCATGCGGGTGCTAAAGGGAACAAAAAAGCAATAATAGCAAGTAATGAAATAGATAGTCCACAAATAAGAATAGCAAATATTGTAAAGGAAATAGAAAAAGAGGAACAAGATGAGAACTATAGATGTGCATTTGTAGATGAGAAAAATGTACTTGTTATGGAATAATAATTTAAAAAATGTTAATAATATATGTGTAATAATTAAATATGAAAAGGAGAATGATAATCAATGGCAGATTTAACTCAGGTTGAATTACAAAATTTGAGACATTTAATTGGTGCACATGATACCACATATCAAAAATTAAATGCTTATGCAAATCAGTGTGTTGACCCTCAAATAAAGCAGATGTTTATGGGTGCAGCACAAGATGCTTTAAATACTAAACAAAAATTATTAACTTTTTTAAATTAGGAGGTATACGTATGGAAGAAAAATATATGGTAAATGATATATTAGCAAGTGTAAAAGCTGAACTTACAACATACCAAGGAGTCATAGCAGAAGCTGAAAATGTTGGACTAAGACAAACAATTCAGCAGATAAGAAACAATGATGAAGCTTTTCAATATGAGCTGTTTAAGGTGGCACAGGTAAAAGGATATTACACTCCAGCAGAAAAAGCTCAACAAGAAGATATAAATAAAGTGAAAAAACAATTAAATATATAATAAGTTTTTATTATTTAATGACCCCTCCTTATTAGTTCTAAATCTAATAAGAAGGAGTTATTTTTTATAATTACATAAATATTTATTTAATCTAAAAGAACATAACTTAAAAAAGCAAATACATAGAAAAACAATAAAAGAAAATGATAGATTTCAATAGAAAAACAAAGGAAACAAAAGAAAAACAAATAAAAACAAACATTGATTAAATATTAGACATATAATAATAATTGCAAAAAAATCTTTTATAATATAAAATATAAAAAGTATTTGAATGAATACTAGATAGGAGTGTTTAAAATTTTACGAAACATTAAAAATATTTTTGTACACATAAGGAGTTCTCTAAAATTTATATTTTTAGTTATTGTTGCAGGAATATTAATAACAAGTATATTATCTTATTTTTATAAATTAACATATAGTGTTACTTTAGATGGAGAATTTATTGGATATACAAACAATAAAGCACAAATGCAGGAAAAAATTAATGAGTTTATGGAACAAAATGATAGTCAAAATATTGCATTTATAGAAATAGATTCATTACCAAAATATTCTTTGTGCTTAGTAAAAAAAGAAAATCAGACAAATGATGAGGAAATTTTTGCAAAGGTAACAGGTTTAGGAACAGCATATTATGAATATTATGCTATATCAGAAGGTACAGAAAAAAAATATTATGTAGCTACAAAGGATCAAGCAGAGGAAATAATAACTGAATTAACTAATAAAAAAAGTAGTAATATAAATAAAATATCATATGAAAAAGTGTTTGGAACAGATTTACAGGAATTTTCGCCAACAGAAGCAGTAATTACAAATTTATATGAAAAACCAATAAAGACATATTCAGGAAGCGGTTCATATACAATTGCAAGTTCAACAACAAAAATCGATTTAGGCATTACTTTAATTAAGCCTGTATCTTCTGGATACACTATAACATCAAGATATGGTTCAAGAAGTGGAGGTACTCATACAGGATTAGATATTGCTGCTCCTACTGGAACAACAATAACTGCAGCTGCTGATGGAACAGTTACATATGTAAATTACTCAAATGTAAGTTATGGTAATTGCATAAAAATTTCTCATGGAAATGGAATAGAAACATTATATGCACATTGTAGTGAATTGTATGTTTCAGTGGGAGAGACTGTAACACAAGGACAAGCAATAGCAACAGTAGGCTCAACAGGTAATTCAACAGGTTCACATTTACATTTGGAAATAAGGGTAAATGGGACAACATTAAATCCGCAAAACTATTTATATTAAAATATAAGTGTTTTTGCTAACTGATAATAAAATTAAAAGTAATAGAACAAAACTGCTATAATAAGAAATTTAAACAGTTTTGTTCTTTTTATAAAAAGTATTACTAAAGATAAATTCTTAAATATATATTTTGTATCAAAGGAATCTTTATGTTCGAAAAAATTTTAGATCTTTTATTCCCAAATGTTTGTGGATTTTGTAATAAAATAGATAAAAACAGTTTGTGTAAAAACTGTGAATTAATTATACAAAAATATGAAATAAATTGCATAAAAAATTATAAAAATGATAAAAAAAAGTATTTTGATTATTTATATTGCTCATTAAAATATGAAAATATAATTAGAGAAAATATTATAAAATATAAATTTTATGATATGCCATATTTATATAAGACATTTTCTAAAATTATAATAAAAAATAAAAAAATATATGAATTTTTAAAGTTATATGATATAATAATTTCGGTTCCAATACATAAACAAAAGAAATGTATAAGAGCATATAATCAAAGTGAATTAATAGCAAAACAAATTGCAAAAGAGATGAAAATAAATTATGGAAAAAATATATTAATAAAAATAAAAAATACCAAACTACAAAGTACATTAAACAAAACTGAGAGGAAAACAAACATAAAAAATGCATTTTATTTAAAAGATAATAAAAACATAAAAGGTAAAAAAGTTATTTTAGTAGATGATATTTATACAACAGGAAGTACTGTTAATGAGTGTAGTAAAGTACTAAAAAAAGCTGGAGCCAAAGAAATATGTGTTATTACAATAGCAAAAGATTAAAGGAGGAACAAAGGTGGAGGATTTAGTAGAAAGCATATTAGATTATGTAAGAGCAGACTATACAGATTATGCAATAATGATAAATGGTGAGTGGGGAAGTGGAAAGACATATTTTTGGAACAATAAAGTAAAAAATAAAATAGAAGCATTAAGAATAAATGGAAAAAGATATACAACTATTTATATGTCTCTATATGGAATTTCTAATTTAGAAGAAATAAGTAAAAAAATATTTATAGAAACAACTCAACTTATGGATAAAAACATGAAAAAATATATGAATGCTACAGGCCAATCAACAATACCTGAATATGCAAAAACTGGATTAGATATGGCTAATCTTTTTGGTGTAACACAAAATGGAGATAAGGTAGACTATGCACAGTTTTTCTCAACAGATGACAAAATTTTGTGTTTTGATGATTTAGAAAGAGCAAATGTAGATGTTATAGATATTTTAGGCTATATAAATAATTTCGTAGAGCATGATCATGTAAAAACAATAATTATATGTACTGAGAAGGAATTATCAACGAAACTAAAAAATAGTAATTTAGAAATGAAAACATTTATTGCTACGTATATACTTGATAAAGAAGGAAATTTAACAAAACCAGATTTACCGATGGTTGAAAAAATAAGAGATAAAATAGAATATGTTTTTGATAAAGCAAACGACTACGAAAGAATAAAAGAAAAATTAATAGGAGAAACATTTGAATATCAACCAGAATTTAGTTATATAATAAACGGAATTTTAATGAGATATGAAAACTCAGCAGATCTTATTAGATTTTTAAGAGAAAATACAGGATATATAATAAATACATTTAATAAAAGTGGAACAAGAAATTTAAGAATTTTAAAACATGCATTAAATGATTTTAAAAAAATATTTGAAATGGTTAATAAATATTATCCAAACACAAATTATAGGGTACTTCAAACAATGTTAATATTTACAATTGCAATTTCATTTGAAATTAAAGCAGGAAAAATTACTAAAGAAAAATTTATGAATTTACAAAACAATGAAGAATATAAAGCAATGCTAGTATCATCAAGAATATTAATGGATAATAGACAATTCTATATAAAAGAATTTGATAGTAATTATTACTATAATTTTAAAGTAGAATATAGATTTTTTTAATTTATAGAGATATACATTAGAACAAGAATATTTGACATGAAGGTTTTTAAATCTGACATGGAAGTTATTATAAATACAGTAGATAAAGATAAACTTCCAAGTTATAAAAGATTATTAACAGAGGAATATTGGAAAATACCAGATGATCAATTTCCAACAGTTATTGAAGATGTAATAGAAAATGTAAAAAAAGGAAATATTGATTTAATAGATACAGTAAAATTATTTATTTATTTTACATATTTTATAAAAAAAGGATTAATTGATTATGATATGAAAACAATAAAAGGGGTTTTCTTTGAGGGAATGAATAAAACATCTCTTAATTCTGATTACTGTGAAAATTCAAATGAAGAGCTAAATGAATTAACATTAGGAGAGAAAAATTTAGATGTAGACGAAATTATAACTCACTTTAATACAATAAATAATATGTTAAAAGATAAAATGTATAAAGAGAAGGCAGAAAAAATATTTAAAAATATACCAATGAAAATGGAAATATTTTATGAAGAATTTGATAAAGAATGCATGGACATACCAATATTTCAACATTATGACCCATATCAATTTTTCCAAAGAATATCTTGTGCAAATAACGAAGATATAGTAACAATAAAAGAAAAACTAATGGAAAGAGCAAATAAATATACAAAAGAAATTGAGCCAGAATTAAATAATATTATACAGTTAAAAAACATAATAGACGATTATGTTAAAGGTAAAAGCACAACTATTAAAATTATTTTGTTAAATGAATTTTCAAAGGAATTAGGAAATATAATATCAAAATACGATAATATACAAGAGTAAAGATTCATAAAATTAATTTATTAAATGGAGGTAAAAATGGAAGAATTAAAATTAGAATACTATTTTAAAGAAATTGATAAATTTTGCTTTAAGGAAATATTTGAAGGCTGTACATACCCTTGGGAAGTACTTGCAAAGGTAAATAGTTATTTAAAAGAAAATATAGTAGATAAAAACATAAAAATAAATAAAGCAGAAGTAGCAGAATATGTATCAATTAATGGAAATTATTATATAGGGGAAGGAACAAAAATTCATGCAAATGTTGTAATTGAAGGTCCTGTTCTAATTGGAAAAAATGTAGAAATACAATCAGGAGCATTAATAAGACCAGGTTCAATTATTGGAGATAACTGTGTTGTAGGACATGGTAGTGAAATTAAGCATTCAATAATGCAAAATAAATCGAAGGTTGCAAGTTTAGCATTTTGTGGAGACACAATATTAGGTAAAAGTACTAGAATAGGAAGCGGAATAATAATTGCAAACAGAAGATTTGATCAAAAAAATATTACTGTAAAAATAAATGGAGAAAAATATGATGTTGGAACAGACTTTTTTGGAGCTGTAATAGGAGATAGCACAAGGTTAGGAGCAAATGTTGCCACATTACCTGGAACTTTTATAGGACCTTATACATGGATTTTACCAACAATACAAGTAAGAGGATTTGTCCCTGCACAAAAAAGAGTACTACCAACAGCACAATATAAAATAGAGGACAATTCAAGAATAGAATTAAAATAGAAAATATGATTTAATATCCTACCTATAAGATAGGATATTTTTTTATGTATAAATAGTAAATATTGGTAAATAATTAGTATAAGTAAAAATAAATTTCATATATTTATATTCTAGAAAAGTTTAAGATAAATAAATAGTTTGGAAGTATGATATATTGCCAGAAAATATGAATTTAGAGGGTGATTTTTATGATGTATAAATTTACCAATAGAGCAAGAGATGTTGTAGAAATTGCAAATAATTTAGCAATTAGCTTAGGTCACAATTATGTAGGTACAGAACATTTATTATATGGTTTAGCCAAAGAAGATATTTGTATGGCAAGTAAAGCATTAGGAAAACAAGGTGTAAATTCAAAAAAAATTTTAGAAAAAATAACAGAATTAATAGGAGAAGGAGAAAAAAATATTTCATCTGTAATTGGATTAACACCAAGAACGAAAAAAATAATAGAAAATGCATTTAAAGAAGCTAAAAAACAAAATTCAGAATATATAGGAACAGAACATCTTCTTATTGGAATGATAAAAGAAACAGATTGTGTTGCAATGAAAATAATGATTGATTTAAATGTTGATTTTGAAAAGATATATAATGATATTTTTAATGTTCTAAATAAATATGAAATTGATAAAAATAGTAGTTCAAAAAATAAAAATTCAAAAGAACAAACATTAAACCAATATGGAATAGAACTTACACAGCTAGCGTATAATGGTAGTTTAGATCCAGTAATTAGTAGAGATAATGAAATTACAAGAGTTATACAAATATTATCAAGAAGAACAAAAAACAACCCATGTTTAATAGGAGAACCTGGTGTGGGAAAAACTGCAATAATAGAAGGATTAGCTCAGAATATTGCTTCTGAAAATGTTCCAGATACATTAAAAAATAAAAGAATATTCTCTCTAGATATATCAGGAATGGTAGCAGGAGCTAAATACAGAGGAGATTTTGAAGATAGAATAAAAAAATGTTTAAAGGAAGTAAAAAAAGCTGGAGATATTATTCTGTTTATTGATGAAATTCATACTATTGTTGGGGCAGGTGCAGCTGAGGGTGCAATAGATGCTTCAAACATATTAAAACCATTACTTGCAAGAGGAGAAATTCAATTAATTGGTGCAACTACAATAAAGGAATATAGGAAATATATTGAAAAAGATAGTGCACTAGATAGGAGATTTCAAACAATAATGGTCGAAGAACCAAAGATAGAAGATACAATTAAAATAATGTTAGGTATTAGAGATAAATATGAAGCACATCACAATGTAAAAATAACAGATGAAGCAATAGAAGTGGCAGTTAAACTATCAAACAGATATATACATGATAGGTATTTACCAGATAAAGCAATTGACCTAATAGATGAAGCAGCTTCAAAAGTAAAAATTGAATTATATACTGAACCAAATACAATAAAAAATCAGGAAAAAAAATTAATTCAAGTATCTAAAGAAAAAGAAGAAGCTGTAAGAGCACAAGAGTTTGAAAAAGCAGCAAAATTAAGAGATATAGAAAAACAAGAACAAGTAAAATTAGATAGGCAGAAACAAACATGGGAATCTGAAAACAACAGAACAATTATAACTATTACTAAATCTGATGTAGAAGAGGTAATTTCAAAAAGTACAGGAATACCAATACAGAAATTAAATCAAACAGAGAATGATAAAATAAAAAACCTTGGAGCTGAGTTATCTAAAAAAGTAATAGGTCAAAAAGAGGCAATAGATGCAATTACAAAAGCTATAAAAAGGTCAAGAACTGGTTTGAAAGACCCTAATAGACCAATTGGTTCATTCCTATTTTTAGGTCCAACTGTAGTTGGTAAAACAAAACTTTCAAAAGCTCTTACAGAATCCCTTTTTGGAGATGAAAGAGCAATGATTAGATTAGATATGTCAGAATTTATGGAACCACATACAATATCTAAAATTATTGGCGCACCTCCAGGATATATAGGTTATGAAGAACAAGGTGGGTTAACGGAAAAGGTTAGAAGAAAACCATACTCTTTAATACTTTTTGATGAAATAGAAAAAGCGCATCCTGATGTATTAAATTTATTACTTCAAATATTAGAAGATGGAATATTAACAGATTCACATGGAAGAATAGTCGATTTTAAAAATACAGTTATTATAATGACATCTAATATTGGAGCAAGATTAATGACAGACAAAAAAACATTAGGTTTTAAAAATAATGATATTAAAAATAACGATATTGAAATTAATAAAGATGTATTGTCTGAATTAAAAAAACAATTAAAGCCTGAATTTATAAACAGAATCGATGAAATTATTATATTCAATAGATTAGGGAAAAATGAATTAGAACAGATAGTGGACTTAATGTTAAAAGATACAATAAAAAAATTAGAAAAAAAGAATATAAATTTAAAAATAGAAGATAAAATAAAAGAATTAATAATAGATAAAGGAATTGATTTTACGTATGGTGCAAGACCATTAAGGCGTGCAATGCAAAAAATATTAGAAGATAAAATAGCAGAAGAAATATTGGACGGAAATTTGCAAGAGGGGGATATGGCAGAAATGATTTTACAAGATAATAAAATAAAAATAAATAAAAGTTAGTAGAGATACTAACTTTTACTATTAATAATAAATAAAAATTCTAAATTAAGGTAAATATTTTTCAATAAATTGCCATGTGTTTTCTGTATATATTTTCTTTTCAGATGAAAAAGGTAAAAATGTTAAATCTTTTAATGGATTTAATGAACTTTGCAAAGCTGATATTGCATTATCAATTTTTGTAGAAGCGATTTTATCTGCTTTATTTGCTATTACCAAACATGGAAAACCAGCATTAATAATATAGTTATACATTAGTTTATCATTTTCAGTAGGTTGATGCCTTATGTCAATTAAAAATAAAATTAAAGCAATTTCTTGTCGATAATGTAAATAATCCTCAATAAAAGTACCAGATTTAATTTGTTCTTCTTTTGACATCTTACTATATCCATATCCAGGCAAATCAACAAAATAAAATAAATTATCAATATTGTAAAAATTAATTTGGCGTGTTTTCCCGAGGAGTACTACTTGTTCTAGCAAGTGATTTCCTTCCGAGCATAGTATTTATAAAAGAAGATTTACCTACATTAGATTTGCCAACCAAAACAATTTCAGGCAAATTGCAAGTAGGATATTGCTTCTTTGATACAGCAGAAATCTCAAATTTTGGATTTTTAATAAGCATTATTCTACTCCTTTCGTGTGGAGAAATTGTAATAAATATAATTAAATAATCTATTTCCTTTATTTAATATAAAACCAATTTAGAGTTTATTTATTTTTGTTAGGAATTAATTTACTTATTCCACCCATGTATGATTGTAGAACTTTAGGTATGTTAATACTTCCATCTTTATTATAATTATTTTCTAGAAAGGCAATTAACATACGAGGAGGAGCAACAACTGTGTTGTTTAGAGTATGTGGATAATAATTTCCTTTTTCGCCTTTAACACGAATTCCTAAGCGTCTGCTTTGAGCATCAGTTAAATTAGAACAACTTCCTACCTCAAAATATTTTTTTTGCCTTGGGCTCCATGCTTCAACATCGCAACTTTTTGATTTAAGGTCTGCTAAATCTCCACTACAACATTCTAAAGTTCTAACTGGTATATCTAAACTTCTAAATAATTCAACTGTGTATTGCCACATTTTGTTATACCATTCATAACTTTCTTCTGGTTCACAAACAACTATCATTTCTTGTTTTTCAAATTGATGAATTCTATAAACACCTCTTTCTTCAATGCCATGAGAACCTTTTTCTTTCCTAAAACATGGCGAATAAGATGTCATAGTATAAGGAAGAGAAGCCTTTGGTAAAATCTGACCCTTAAATTTCCCAATCATAGAATGTTCACTAGTACCAATTAAATACAAATCTTCTCCTTCAATTTTATACATCATTGCGTCCATTTCTTCAAAACTCATAACACCTGTTACCACATCACTTCTAATCATAAAATCTCTGGCATAGGAAATGACAGCAGAATGTAGTCTAGCGATATTTCCAACTAAGTAATAAAAGCCATTCCCTGCAACACGACGTGCAGATTCTAAATCTATTCCTGAAAAGCTCTCCATAATATCTGTATGATAAGGTATTTCGTAATCAGGAATATATGGTTCACCAAACTTTTCAATTTCTACATTTTCACTATCATCTTTACCAATTGGAACAGATGAATGAATTATATTTGGAATTCTCATTAATTTTTCTTTCAATTCTGAAGTATACTGTTCTTCTAACTTTTCATTAGTAATTAATTCTTGGTTAATTTTATTAACTTGAACTTTAATTTCTTGAGCTTCTTCTTTTTTTCCTTCTCTCATTAAAGTTCCAATTTGATTGCTTAAGCTGTTTCTAGTACTTCTAAGCTCATCACCATGAAATTTTACTTCACGATTTTTTTCGTCTAAATTTAAAACTTCATCAACTAAAATAAGTTTATTATTTTGAAATTTCTTTTTTATATTTTCTCTAACAATATCTGGGTTTTCTCTAACAAATTTAATATCTAACATAAAATCTTCTCCTTTTTTATATGTCTAATATTTTACTATAAAATGTTAAAATATGCAAATAAAAATGTCCTTTAATAAAAAAAAAACTTGAAAAATATAGCAGAAAGGCTGTATAATATATGTGTTATTAAGGAGGGCTTATGTTATGCAAAAAATAGACTTAAAAAATACATATTTAAAATTCTTTGAGGAGAAAGGGCATAAAATTATACCAAGCGCACCAGTAATACCAGAAAATGACCCAACTTGCTTATTTAATACAGCTGGTATGCAACCATTAGTACCATATTTAAAAGGAGAACCACATCCAGAAGGAAAAAGATTAGTAGATGTACAAAAGTGTTTTAGAACAAATGATTTAGACTCAATAGGAGATACAACACATCATACTTTCTTTGAAATGCTTGGGAATTGGTCATTAGGAGATTATTTTAAAAAGGAATCAATTTCTTGGAGCTTTGAATTATTAACTGAAAGATTAAATATTCCTGTAGAAAAGCTAGCAGTAACTGTATTTAAAGGGAATGATATAGTCCAAGCCGATTATGAATCAGCTAGTGTATGGGAAAGTTTAGGAATAAATAAAAATAAAATAGCGTTTTTAGGAGAGGAAAATAATTGGTGGCCTAATATGGAACTTACAGGACCATGTGGACCAGATACGGAAATATTTTATTGGAGAAGTCAAAATCCTGTACCAGAAGTATTTGACCCTACAGATGAAGCATGGGTAGAAATTTGGAATAATGTGTTTATGCAATACAATCATGAAGAAGACGGAACATTTAAGCCACTAGCAAACAAAAATGTTGATACTGGTTTAGGAGTAGAACGAGTTACAGCAATATTAGAGGGTCAAACAGATAATTATAAATCATCAGTTTGGAAGGATATTATAGAAAAAATTGAACTTATTTCTGGAAAATCATATAATGATGAAAAATATACAAAAGCAATGAGAATTATTGCAGACCATATGAGAGCCGTTGTTATAATAAGTGGTGATGATGCAGGAATTAAGCCTTCAAATACAGACCAAGGGTATATTTTAAGAAGACTAATAAGAAGAATTATAAGATATGCTAAAAGTATAGAAATAGAAATAAATAGTCCATGGGAAAAAGAACTAGCAAATTTAATAATAAATCAATATTCACAGTATTATCCAGAATTAGAACGTAATAGACAAGTAATTTTAGATGTTTTAGAAAATGAAAAAATAAAATTTAATAAAACACTAGAAAAAGGGTTAAAAGAATTTGAAAAAATTATTGCACATTTAGAAGAAAATTTAATTGATAAAAATAATGCCTTTAAATTATATGATACATATGGATTTCCAATAGAGTTAACGGTGGAATTAGCCAATGAAAAAGGATTTAAAGTTGATATAGATGGATTTAAAGAAAAATTTGCAGAGCATCAAGAAAAATCAAGAGAAGGATCAATAGGAAAGTTTAAAGGTGGTCTTGCATCAACAGGAGAAATGGAAACTAAATATCATACAGCAACACACCTTTTAAATGCTGCATTAAAACAAGTCTTAGGAGAACACGTACATCAAAAAGGTAGTAATATTACAGCAGAGAGAATGAGGTTTGATTTTTCACATAATGCAAAAATGACAGATGAAGAAAAACAAAAAACAGAAGAGTTGGTAAATGAATATATTAAAATGGCAATTCCGGTTGAAAGATTAGAAATGAAGAAGGAAGATGCTCTTAAACTGGGAGCGGAAGCAATGTTCCTTGAAAAATATGGAGATATAGTAAGTGTATATAAAATTGGAGATATTTCAATAGAATTATGTGGAGGTCCACATGTAAAAAATACAAATGAACTTGGAGCATTTAAAATAAAAAAAGAAGAATCATCATCAGCAGGTGTAAGACGAATAAAGGCAGTATTAATATAAGACCAATAGAATTTATGTAATAAATTAAAAAAGGAGGATTTTTAATGCAAGATTGTTTATTTTGTAAAATCGTAAATAAAGAAATTCCATCTAGTATTGTATATGAAGATGGAGAAATATTAGCTTTTAAAGATATAAACCCAGTTGCACCAGTACATATACTTGTAATACCAAAAAGACATATAAGCAGTTTAGTTGATTTAAAGGAAGAAGATGAAACTATTATAGGAAAGATATATGGTGTTATTAATAAAATTGCTAAACAAGAAAAGATAGCAGAAGATGGTTTTAGAGTAATAGTAAACTGTGGAGAAAATGGGGGACAAGAGGTTAAACATTTACATTTCCATTTAATTGGTGGAAAAAAATTAAGTACAAAAATTTGCAATTAATTAAAAAAGATATACAAAAAATAATAAATATATGTTATAATAATAATATATGTAGAAACTAAGGAGATGGTAATATGTTTAAAAGTAAATATAGTAATTTTTTAACGATAGTTTTAATAGTAGCTATAGTTGCAATAGTAGTTTTGATATCAATATTTGCTGTAAGTGCATATAAAAGATACAAAAATGAAAAAGATGCTGAGAATGCAATTTCGGAGTTTCAAAATAATATAGGGCAAGATAATGAAAACACTACAGGTCAAGATTTTATCGAACAAAATGTTACTAATACTACAGGAACTAATAGTTCTGATGAAGGAACAAGACAAGTTACATATTATAATAATTTTGTTATGATAGGATATATAGAAATACCAAAAATAGGGAAAAAACTTCCAATATTAGAAAAAGAAACAATAGCAAGTTTGGAACAGTCAGTTGCAGTAAGATATCCTGATAATCCAAAGCTAAATGAAGTTGGAAATGTTGTAATAGCAGGACATAATTATAGGAATGGACAATTCTTTTCAAATTTAAAAAATGTAGCTACAGGAGATATAATTAAAATAACAGATACTAATGGAAAAACTTTAACATATACTGTGTATGAAAAATATGAAACAACGCCAGAAGATGTAGCATACATAACAAGAGATGTTGGAGATAATATTGAAGTAACTCTTGTAACTTGTACAGATGATAGTAATGCTAGAATAATAGTAAAAGCAAGGGTATAAAATGTTAAATAAAAAAATAACACCGCATATTAAGCGGTGTATTTTTTATAGTAAAATTTTTTTTGCTATATCTACAACATTACCTGCACCCATAGTTAAAATTATATCATTTGGACAAGCTCTTTGCTTTACATATTGAGCGATTTCATCAAAATCATTCATATAAATTGCCTTCTTGCCTAAAGAATTAATTTTATTTACTAAATCTTTAGAAGATATGTCATAAACATTATGTTCCCTCGCAGCATAAATATCTGTAATAATAATATTATTAAAATCTAATAATGATTTTGCAAAATCATCAAGTAATTCTTTTGTTCTACTATATGTATGAGGTTGGAAAATAACCCAAGACTGTCTAAAAGATTTTTTTTGAAGGGCTCTTAAAGTAGCAAGTATTTCACTTGGATGATGAGCATAGTCATCATAAACATAAATATTATTATAAGAACCTACTAATTCAAATCTACGATTGGCACCAGTAAATTTTTTTAATGCAGTTTTTATTGTATATTTTTCAATACCGTAGTTCACACAAATTGCAATACAGGCTAATGCATTATATACATTATGCATACCAGGTACAGAAAGTTTGATTTCAGCATAATAATTATTATTGTAATAAACATCAAATTTAGCAAAACCATTTGAGTCAAATGAAATATTTTGTGCTACAAAATTTGACTTTTGATTATTAATTGCAAAAGTAACTGTTCTTGCATATGTACTTTTCCTTAAATCAAGACAATTTTCATCATCTCCATTTGTTACTAGTAGACCATTTCGTGGAAGCAATGCTACATATTTTTTAAAAGCATTTTTTATATTCTCAAATGTTTTAAAGTAATCCAGATGATCATTATCTATATTTAAAACAACAGCAGACTTAGGGTTAAATTTTAAAAAACTTTCAACATATTCACATGCTTCTAAAATAAAATAATCACTATTGCCAACTTTATAGTTTCCATTAATTTGTTTTAATTGTGCACCAACTTGAATATTAGGATCAAGACCAGCTTCAATAAAACATAAAGATATCATTGATGATGTTGTTGTTTTCCCATGAGTACCAGAAACACAAATTGTGTCTTGATATACACAAGTTAAAAAACCAACAAAATCAGCTCGCTCAATCATAGCTATATTTTTAGCTTTTGCGCATAAAATTTCTGGATCATCTGGCTTTATAGCTGCAGAGTATATAACTAAATCTGCTTTTTCAACTAAATCTGTTGAATGACCAATAGATACAAAGATACCGTGGCTGGATAATCTATCTGTTACTCGACTCTTTGTACAATCTGATCCAGTTACAAATAACCCAAAATGGTGTAAAATCTCTGCAATCCCACTCATGCTAACTCCACCAATTCCAATTAAATGTATATGTTTATATTTTCTTAAGTTTTCCATATTATCTAATTTAATCATTTTTTAACACCTTCCTAAAATTGCAACAGAACTATTATATAATGAAAAATAAGAAAATTCAATATATTACCATAAAAATAAACTATAGAATAATTTTTCTATCTAATTATACTTGAAAAAATAAAAAAAATATCTTGTAAAAATAAGAAGGAAAAAAAATTTTTTTGACGAATATATAAATATGCATTAGATATACAGCAATATTTAATGTAAAAAAATTATAACTTTGGAAGGCGGTGCACTTAGAATGCAAATAACTGACGTAAGATTAAGAAAAGTAAATTCAGAAAACAGAATGAAAGCTGTTGCTTCTGTAACATTCGATAATGAATTCGTAATTCACGATATAAAAGTTATCGAAAGCCAAAATGGATTATTTATAGCTATGCCAAGTAGAAAAACTCCAAACGGAGAATTCAAAGATATAGCTCATCCAATCAATGCTGAAAC
>CALXUH010000064.1 GCA_944391645.1 uncultured Clostridia bacterium
GAACATTAGGAGTAACACAAGAAATACGAGATATTTCAAATGAAATGATATGTTTTTCTAAAATGACATTTCCTCATCAATTAATAAGAATATTTTTGTTAGAGCAAATATTTAGAGCATTTAAAATATCAAATGGAGAAACATACCATAGATGAATAAAAAATATAGGAAGTGAAAACAATGTATGGAAAAATAAAAGAAAGTAGACTACTAAATATAGAGGTATATGAAGAAGGAACTTTAATATATAAAGGAACTGTAGAAAACGCACCAGAGGAAGTAAAAAATAAAAATTATCAATCTGTAGAAATAAAAGATGGATGGGTAATATATAAAGTGTAATGATAGGAGAATGAATGAAAGAAAAAGTATATGATTTTTTAAGGATAATTCCAAATGGAAAAGTAGTAACTTACGGACAAATTGCAGAATACTTGGGTAATAAAAAGTTAGCAAGATGTGTGGGAAATATTTTACATAATAATCCAGATGAATATAAATATCCATGTTATAAAGTTGTTGATAATAAAGGAAATTTATCAAAACATTTTGCGTTTGGAGGAATAGAAAGACAAAAAGAAAAATTAGAAAATGAAGGTATAAATATTGACAATTATAAAGTAGATTTAATTAAATACCAATGGATTTTATAATATAAAATAAAAATATATAAATTAACAAAATTTTAACTCTCTTCATATTATATAAAAATGAAGGGAGTTTTTTTATGAATTATGAAATAATGATGAATGGGAATGTTAGGTTAGGAGAAAAGGCACCAGATTTTGAAGCGATAACAACATGTGGAAAGATAAAATTAAGCGATTATATAGGAAAATGGGTAGTTCTATTTTCGCATCCAGGTGATTTTACCCCAGTTTGCACTACGGAGTTTATTGCTTTTTCAAAAGCAAATACATATTTTAATAATTTGAATACATATTTAATTGGTTTAAGTATAGATAGTAATCCATCACATCTTGCATGGTTATATGATATTTATCAAAAAACCGGAATTACTGTTCCTTTCCCTGTAATTGCTGATAGAAGCGGAGAAATTGCAAGAAAATATGGAATGATGTCTACAGTTCCAAATACTACAGAGACGGTAAGAAATGTTTTTATTATAGATGATAAAGGAATAATTAGAACAATTTTAGTATATCCATTAAATGTTGGTAGATGTATACCTGAAATATTAAGGGTAGTAGAAGCATTACAAACAGCAGATTGTAATAATGCATCAACACCAGCAAATTGGATTCCTGGCCAGCCAGTAATAATACCAAAACCAAATACATTTTGTGAATTAAAACAAAGACTAGAGGAAATTAAAAAAAATAAAAATGGAATAAATTGGTATTTAAGTTTTAAAAATTCATCTGAAAAGTGTACGAAACAAATTGAAGAACAAAAACATAATAATTAGAAAAATAGTTTACAGTTTATTATAAATAAAAATGCACATACTATATTATATATAAATTAAGGAGGTTTTGAAATGAATAAAAATCAAACAATAAAATGTAATGTTTCAAGTTGTATGTATAATAATGAAACATCAGAACTTTGTAATTTACAACAAATTTGGGTATGTGCATGTAAAAATGGTAATACTGGAAAAGCTGAGGATGAATCTATGTGTGATAGCTATAGGAGCAAATATTAATATAATAAAAGAAAAAATTTTTATTTATAAATTAAAAAATATTCTGCCAAATATAGACATAAAACAAATAAAATGGTATATTATATTTGGTGGGTGGTATTATGAAAATTGAAACAAAAAGGATGCTAAAAAAAATAAAAAGTATTAACTATAAAAAAATGGATAAAATTGTAGATATTATATCAAAAAATAATAATAAATCAAAATTATATATAAAATTTGATATATTTAGAAATTTTTTAAAAAGAGAAATAGGATATACAGATTATTTTAGAGGAGATTATATAAATTTAAATGAAGAACAAAAAAACACCTATGTAACTGCAAAGTCCTTTTATAGAATAATGCATTATTTAAATAATTATGATTATATTTATATTTTTCATGATAAATTAATATTTAACAAATTTTTTAAAGAATATATAAAAAGAGATTATATAAATTTAAAAAAATGTTCATTAGATCAATTTAAGGAATTCCTAGACAAGCATAAAGTGGTTTTTGCAAAAGATCCAATTGGCGAATGTGGACATGGGATAAAGAAAATAATAGTGGAAGAAGTAGAAAACAAAGATGAACTATATAAAGAACTTATAAATAATAAACAATTTTTACTAGAAGAAGAAATAATTCAAAGTGATGAATTAAATGAAATAAATCCGAATGTTGTAAATTCTTTTAGAGTTGTAACACTTGTAAAAGATGGACAAGCATATATATTAAATAATGCACTTAGAGTAAATCAGGATAAGAGCAATGTAATTGGTTGTACAAATGATTTATATTTTAGTTTTGCAGAAGATGGAACAATTGATAGTAATGTAATTGATGATTATGGAAATATTTATGAAGAACATCCATTAACAGGGAAAAAATTTAAGGATGTAAAAGTGAAAGATGTAAAGGCAGCTTTTGACTTATGTAAAAAAGCAGCATTAGAGGTACAAGAAGTAAGATATGTAGGCTGGGATGTGGCATTTTCAAATAAAGGCCCTGTAATTGTAGAAGGAAATGAATATCCAGGTTATGGAATACTACAATTTTATAAACTAAAAAATAATAAATACGGACATTTAAAAGAAATACAAGATATAATTGGCGATGAAGTAAAAAACATGAAATTACCATGTATAAATTAAATATTATAAAGAACCTATGGCAATAGGTTCTTTATGTTTACAATAAAATTTATTTAATTTATTGAAAAATATCAAAAAATCTCTTTCATTTTATATATGTTTTATGATAGAATAACAAAAGTAAATGATGTAAGGAGGATGTTATGGGAATAGCATATAAAAGAATCTTACTAAAACTTAGCGGAGAAGCATTGGCAGGGAAACAAAAGAATGGAATAGATGTAGATACATTGGGGAAAATTTGCGACAAAGTAAAAGAAATTGTGGAAATGGGAGTAGAAGTAGCAATTGTAGTTGGAGGAGGAAATTTTTGGAGAGGTAGATATGGACATCAAATGGAAAAGACTACATCAGATTATATGGGTATGCTTGCAACAACAATTAATGGGTTGGCAATACAAGATGCATTAGAAGCAAGAGGAATTAGTACAAGAGTTCAAACAGCCATTGAAATGAGACAAATTGCAGAACCATATATAAAAAGAAAGGCAATGAAACATTTAAATAACGGAAGGGTAGTAATATTTACATGTGGAACAGGAAGCCCATTTTTTACAACAGATACAGGAGCTGCACTTAAGGCAGCAGAAATTGATGCAGAAGTCATTTTACTTGCAAAAACATGTGATGGGGTATATTCAGCAGATCCAAAAATAGATAAAAATGCTGTAAAATATGATGTAATTACATATTTAGATGTACTAAATCAGAAGTTAAAGGTAATGGATACGACTGCTACATCATTGTGCATGGATAATAATATACCATTAATAGTGTTTGGAATAGATGATCCGGAAAACATTGTAAGAATTATTAAGGGCGAAAAAATAGGAACATTGGTAAAATAAATAATTATATTAATGAATATTAGATTTTTAAGGAGGAATAAAAATGGAATTTAACCATATCGAAGAAAAAATGAATAAAACAGTAAATGCCTTAGATGAAAGCTTGGCAGAAGTTAGAGCAGGAAGAGCAAATCCTGCAATATTAAATAAGGTAAAGATAGATTATTATGGAACGCCAACACCAATAAACCAAGTAGCAGGGATTTCAGTTCCAGAAGCAAGATTAATCGTAATACAACCATGGGATGCAAGTATTTTAAAGGAAATAGAAAAAGAAATTTTAAAATCTGAGATAGGAATAAATCCAAATAATGATGGAAAGGTTATAAGACTTGCATTTCCAGAACTAACTGAAGAAAGAAGAAAAGAATTGGTAAAAGATATAAAGAAAATGGGAGAAGAATCTAAAGTATCTATTCGTTCACTAAGAAGAGAGGGAATAGATGAAGCCAAAGCTAAACAGAAAAATAGCGAGATAACAGAAGATGAATTAAAAAGTGCAGAAGAACAGATACAAAAATTAACTGATAAAAAAGTTTCTCAAATAGATGAAATGATATCTGCAAAAGAAAAAGAAATAATGAGTGTATAGGAAGCAATTATCGAAGAAATATTCAATATATTGACTTTTAGCAGTATTTTATGTACAATAATTATGTATTACTTATGTAATATAATATTTGAAAAGGGGTTTTGAACCATGAGAAGAGTTTTAAATTTTATCATTTGCACCACTAGCGAAGAAAAGGCTCGGGAAAAAATTCTAGACTGGTTCGCGGGGGCATCAAATCTTATTATAGATAAGGTTGAGCCCTATTCAGAAGAAAGTTATCACATTGTATTTTCGTATGATGAGAAGGAAAGATAATTAACCCCCAGTTGGAACACCAAATCTGTAAAGATTTTGGTGTTCCGTTTTTTATTTTCTGTAATATTTAGTTCTAAATAATGTTGTAGTGCATATACTTAAATAAGGACATGCTTTATATGAGGAGATATGTATGTTACAAGAAATTTTAAAATATTTTCCAAATCAAATTTCCCAAGTTTTAGAAGAAAATATAAAAGAAAAAATAATATTTTTAGAAGAAATAAGAATTAGAACTAGTCAAAAAATTATTTTAAAATTTAATGAAATCGAAAAAATTATAGATTACAAAGTTACAACAAAAGATATATTGGAAATTTTACAGCATATATGCGAAAACTCTATTTATTCATATCAAAAAGAAATGTGCGAAGGATATATAACAATTAAAGGCGGTCATAGAATTGGAATAACAGGAAACTGCGTTATAGAAAATAATAAAATAATTAATATTAAATATATATCTAGTTTAAATTTTAGGATAGCAAAACAGGTAATAGGTTGTAGTAACAGTATGCTACACCATATTATTAATAAAAAAAATAATAACATTTATAACACTTTAATTGCTTCATTGCCACGGAGCTGGTAAAACTACTCTACTTAGAGACATAATTAGAAATATAAGTAATGGTAATAATTTTTTAGGTGGGCTAACAGTAGGAGTTGTTGATGAAAGAGGAGAAATTTCAGCAATGAATAAAGGAGAAATCCAAAATGATATTGGATGTAGAACTGATGTTTTAGAGAATGTTCCAAAAGCAATAGGAATGAAAATGTTAATTAGAAGTATGGCACCACAAGTGATTGTAGCAGATGAAATTGGAAACTATGAAGATGTTTTGGCTATTAGAGAAGCAATGTGTTCACGGAATAAAAGGAATATTTACAGTACATGGAGCAAATATAAAAGAATTATATTTAAATAAAAGTATAAAAGAATTATTAGATACATATATATTGGAAAAAATAATATTTTTAAATCCAAAAGGAAAAAAAGGAGAAATTGAAAATATATATTACTTAGGTGAAGAAAAATATATTTTAGATGGATGTTAAATGATAATTTTTAAAATGTTTTATATAAAGGGGGCTCATATGCTAGGTTTAAAAATAGTAATATATACTTGTATATTTTTAGCTAGTTCAACTATAGGAATATTAATTTCTAAAAAATATGAAGAGAGGGTAAAACAGTTAAAAGAATTTAAAAATGCACTAAGTATGTTTAAAGCTAAAATTAAGTTTACATATGAACCAATACCTGAAATATTCGAAGAAATTTCAAAACAAATAAATTCAAATACAGGGAAAATATTTAAACTTGCAAGTTGTAATATGGAAGTATTAACTGCAGGAGATGCTTGGAATATGGCAGTAGATACTGATATCTTGAGTATTAGTAAAGAAGATAAAAACATATTAAAAAATTTAAGTAAATTATTAGGTCAAACAGATGTGGATGGACAAATAAATCAAATTGAATTAACAAGTAATTTTTTGGATGAACAAATTGAAAAGGCAGAAAAAGAAAAATTAAAAAGTGAGAAATTATACAGAACATTGGGAATGGTAGTAGGACTAGGAATTGTGATTATATTAATGTAGTGGAGGCAATATGGATATAGAATTATTATTTAAAATTGCAGCAATAGGAATTTTGGTTGCTGTTTTACATCAAGTTTTGGTACGAGCAGGAAGAGAAGATCAAGCTATGATGACAACACTAGCAGGCTTAGTAATAGTATTAACAATGGTAATAAAAGAAATAAGCTCATTGTTTGAAACGGTAAGAACATTATTCAATTTATAGAGGAAAATATGGATATAATAAAAATAATAGGGATTGGTTTAATTTCATTAATAATAATTATTATAATAAAAGAGTATAGACCAGAATTTGCAATATATATATCTGTAATTGCAGGTATATTAATAATTGCCTTTAGTTTGGACAAACTTACAGGAATAATAAATATATTAATTACACTAAGTAACAAAACCGGAATAAATTCACAATATTTAGAAATACTTCTAAAAATAACAGGGATAGCAATACTTACTGAATTCGCAGTTAGTATTTGTAATGATGCAGGAGAAAGTGCAATTGCTACTAAAATAGATTTAGGTGGAAAGATAATAATTATTAGTATATCAATACCAATTATAGTTGCTCTATTAGAACTAATAATAAAAATATTGCCATAAAAAATAGTTAGGTAAATTAAATATATCCTAAAGGGAAGGATTATTATGCTAAAAAAAATAGTAATATTATTTATTCTATTTAGTGTATTTCCATATACTGTACAAGCAACTAATCAGTTGGTAGAATCTCAATTGGAAGCTTTAAATTTATCATCTTTTATAAAAGAAGGAGAAAAATATACTAAAGACATATTCGAAGATTTAGATGTAGAGGAACTTCTTAATTCTGCAGTAAAAGGTAATATTAATAAAAAAAGTATATATACTAGTATTCTTGCCTTGCTAGGAACTGAAATAACACATTCAATGACAATTATTGCTGGAATATTAGCTATTATAGTAATAAATGCTATTCTAAAAAACATAGGTGAGAATATAGGAAATAACAATGTATCACAAGTTGCATATTATGTAGAATACATACTTATTGTAACACTTGTTATGACAAGTTTTACAAGTGTTATAGATATGGTAAAAGATACAATTATAAATCTGATTTCATATATAAATATATTAGTTCCACTGTTATTAGCTTTAATTATGGCAGGTGCTACAACAGTTACAGCAAGTGCATTACAACCAGTAATTTTAGGGATAATAATTTTTATTGGAAATGGAATCACTTTATATGTTTTACCTATACTGCTTATATCCACAGTACTTGGAATAATATCAAACCTCTCAGATAAAATACAAATAGGAAGATTATCTAAAATGCTAAAGTCAAGTATTGTTTGGGTAATGGGATTTGTGCTTACAATGTTTGTTAGTATACTTTCACTTGAAGGAACTTTAACTAGTAGTGTGGATGGTTTAACTATAAAGGGTTTAAAAACAGTAAGTAGTACATTCATTCCAGTTGTAGGTAAAGTATTAGGAGATTCCGTAGACACTGTACTTCGGAGCAACATCAATTATAAAAAATGCTGTTGGAGTTGTTGGAATAATAGTAGTAGTAGGAATATGTGCAATACCAATTATTAAGATTACTGTATTAATGGTTTTATATAACTTATCTACTGCAATATCAGAACCAATTGCAGACAAAAAAATAGTAAATGTACTTGAACAAATTGCTGGTACTTTTAAGGTCTTGTTGGCAATAATGTTTTGTATAGCAACATTATTAATAATAGGTATAGCTATTGTATTAAAAATTTCTAATACAGGATTAATGCTAAGTTGAGTAATTTTTAAAAGAAGAAAGGAAGAAAATGATAGAGCTAATAAACTCATGGGCACAAAGAATAATAATAGTGGTAATAATATGCACTATATTAGAAATGATATTACCTGAAGGAAAAAACAAAAAATATATAAAAACAGTATTGGGAATATATATAGTATATACAATAATATCTCCAATAATGTCAAAATTAGGTATTAATAATCAAATAGATTTAAATAAATATTTAAATCTAGACAATGATATAAATATACAAGCTAGTACATCTATAGATACAAATCAATATATAGAAGAGGTATATACACAAAAGATAAAAGAAGATATAAAGACTAAAGTTAAGTCGTTAAATTATGATATAAAGTATATTGACTTAAAAATAGAAACAGATGACGAAAAAAATTATGGGAAAATTTTACAGATAAAATTGAATTTGGCTAGACAAGAAGAAATAGTAGAAAATAACATCCATATTGAGGAAATTGTGATAGGAGAAGAAAAAAATGAATCAAATATTTCCAATGAAGAACAAACAAATATAAAACAATATTTAGCAGAAATTTATTCCATAGATGAGGAAAATATTATTATATATTAAAAAGGAGACTAATATGTTAAAAGAAAAAATTAAAAACTATATAAGTAAAAAAACAGAAGGAAACAATAAAAAAAACATAGAAAATTTAGTTGTGTTTTTAATATTATTAATAATAACTATAATAGCAATAAATATGATATGGGCAAAACAGGAAAACCCAGAAGAGGAAGAAAATAATAGTTATAAAATTTTAGCAAACAATAATGATAATAGTAATATTGTTGAAAATAATGAATATGATTTACAAAAAGAACTTGAGGACATACTATCCAAAATGGATGGAATAGGCAAAGTAGATGTTTTAATTACATATTCTCAAACAAGTACAGTTGTTCCAATGTATAGCGAAACAGAAAGCTCAACTATAACAGAAGAAACTGATTCAGGAGGTGGAACTAGGAAACAAGAAGCATCAAATATAGATAAAGAGGTAATTATAGATGGAGATAATAATGCAATAACACAAACTGTTATATTACCAAAAGTAGAAGGTGCTATAGTAATTGCAGAAGGAGGAGGCAATGCCACAACAAAATCAAATATTATTCAAGCTGTTTCAGCTGTAACTGGACTTGCAACATATAAAGTTCAAGTGTTTGAAATGCAAAAATAAGGAGGAAATATGAAGATTATAAAAAGAAATCAATTAATTATATTAGTTATATCGTTAATGTTAATTACAGCAGGGTATTTAAATTTTACATCTGATAATGAAGAAATTGCAACATCGTATTTAATGGCAGAACTTGGAGATGCAACATTAGTTAGTAGTAATGCTGTTGTGGAAGAAGGTAAAAATATTATAGCAAATACTTTGGAAGAAAAAGAAAATAATGTAGTCCAAAATTCAATTACCCAAGAGGATAATTCTCAAGAAGAAGATAAACTAAATACAGAAACAGCTAATACTTATGAAACAGATGAAACATATTTTACAACTTCAAAATTGGAAAGAGAAAATATGTATTCCCAAATACTAGAAACATATCAACAAATATATAATAATTCTGAATCTAGTAGTGAACAAAAAAATTCTGCATTAAATGAAATTTCTAATATTAATAAAACAAAAAATGCAATAATGATAGCTGAGAATTTAATTTCAGCAAAAGGCTTTAAAAATATAGTTATTTTTGTAAATGAAAGTAGTGTAAGTGTTATTGTTGGTATAGAAGAACTACAACAAGAACATATAGCACAAATACAAAATATTGTATCAAGAGAACTTAATGTAGATGCAAGTATAATACATATAAGTACAAAATAATAAAAATTATACGTCCCTAATGGGACGATTTCTATTTAATTTTTTGTTGAAAAATAATAAAAAAAATGATATTATATCCCTAATTTGACAGTAAAAAAATAAAAATACACACCTTAAACCTAATTGTACCAACTAAAATAGGTGTGTAAATCACTTCCGAAAGTTGTTGTGAAAATTAGCTTTTTTTAGTTATTGCTAAAATTTTTTTTATATCTTGCAAACTTCTATTTCGTAGAGAAAAATCAATATTTGTAGCTATTCCAATATCTTTTAAAATTGTATCATAATAATCAAATGAA
>CALXUH010000065.1 GCA_944391645.1 uncultured Clostridia bacterium
AAAATTCATGTGGATATGTTGCAGTTAAACAAAATGGAGTATGGGGAGCTTTAAAGAAAAATGGAACAATAGCTCTTGAACCATCGGTAGATTTAGATAATAGTATATACATAGATTTTATAGGAGAATGGCATTTAAGTGACGATGGATTATATTATACCAAATAAAGAGTAAGCAGGGCTTACTCTTTTAGTTAATAACAAAAATAATATTAATTTTTGATAAACTAAATGGAGTGTGATAAAATGAATGTATTATGTGGTACTGATATAATAGAAATATCTAGAATCAAAAAAAGCATAGAAAAATTAGGACAAAGATTTTTACAACTTGTATATACTCCTAAAGAAATCGAATATTGTGAAAGTAAAAAGCAGTCAAAATATTGCCACTATGCTGGAAGATTTGCTGCTAAAGAAGCAATATATAAAGCAGTGTCAAGTATATTAAAAGATAAATATGAAATATCATGGAAAAATGTTCAAGTCATAAATGATGAGTACGGAAATCCAAAGGTAGAGTTTATAGATATCGAATTAAAAAAAATAAAGAATATAGATATAAGTATATCTCATTGCAAAGAATATGCAGTTGCAAATGTGGTAATGACCACAGATTAAAAAGCAAGGAGGAAAAATGGAATTATTTGATTCACATGCTCATTATAATGATGAAAAATTTGATGATGATAGAGATAAAGTCATAAAAAACATATATGCTCAAGGAATAACTAGGGTTGTTTGTGCTGGATATAATTTAAAATCATCTAGGGAAGCTATAAATATTGCAAATAGATATGATTTTATATATTCTACATGTGGAATTTCACCAAATGATTTAAATGACTATAATATAGAAAACTTAGACATAATAGCAAAACTTGCAAAGACAAAAAAAAATATTGCAATAGGAGAAATTGGATTAGATTATTATTGGGGGAAGGAAAATAAAGAATTACAAAAGCAAGCATTTATAAGACAAATAGAAATAGCAAATACACTTGAATTACCAATAGTGATACATTCAAGAGATGCAATAGAAGATACAATAAGTATCTTAAAGCAACATACTGTAAATAAAAAAGGAGTATTTCACTGCACACAGCTAAATAAATATTTGGTACAAGAAGGATTAAAATTAGGATTTTATATTTCGTTTGCAGGCCCTATAACATTTAAAAATTCAAAAAATGCCAAAGAAATAGTAAGTATTGTTCCAGATGATAGAATTTTAATAGAAACAGATTCACCATATTTGGCACCAGAACCAGTAAGAGGGACAAGAAATAGTTCAATAAATGTTAAATATATTGCACAAAAAATAGCTGATATAAAAAATACGAATATAGAATATATATCAAAAAAAGCTTATCAAAATGCAAATGAAATATTTCAAATAAAAGATATTTAAAAAAACAATAATATATGATAAAATAACAAAATATTAAAGGAAGTGTGAAAATGAAGGTTATATTATTACAGGATATAAAAAGTGTAGGAAAAAAGAATGAAATAATAAATGCAAATGATGGATATGCAAGAAATTATTTATTTCCAAAACATCTAGCAATAGAAGCAAGTAAAGAGAATATATTAAAACTAGAATCAAAGAAGGCTGCAGATGCACATAAAAAAAATATTGAAATGGAAGAGAATAGAAAAAAAGCAAAACAAATTGAAACAATAACATTAGAGTTAAAAGTTAAGGCAGGAGTTAACCGGAAAAACATTTGGAGGAATAACAACAAAAGAAATTTCAGAAGGAATAAAAAAACAAATAGGAATTGATATAGATAAAAAGAAAATAAATATTAAAGAAACAATAAAAACAATTGGAGAATATACAGTAGAAATTAAATTTGGTGATGGAATAAATGCCAAATTAAAAATAAATATAAAACCGGAGTAGTAAAAATATAATTAGGAGGGGAAAATGGATATTTCTAAAATTCCACCACATGACACAGAAGCTGAGCAGGCAATTCTTCGGAAGTATGCTAACAGACCAAGATGCAGTAATAGATGCAATAGAAATATTAAAACCAGAAGATTTTTATAGAGAAGATAATAAATATATATATGAAGCAATTTTGAATTTATATAATAAGGCAGAACCAATAGATATAATAACAGTAAAGTCTGAATTAATATCAATGGGAAAATTCGAAATTATTGGAGGCTTTGAATACTTAGGAACATTGCCAGACAAGGTACCATTAGTTACGAATGCAGAAAGATATATTAAAATAGTAGAAGAAAAATCATTATTAAGGCAACTAATAAAAGCATCAAATGAACTTATAGATCTAGGATATGCACAAAATGAAGATGTTGATGTCATTATGGATCAGGCAGAGAAAAAAATTTTTGATATTATGCAGGGGAAAAATCAAAAAGGATTTTCTCCAATAAAAGATGTGTTAATAGAAAGTTTTGCAGAAATAGAAAAACTCTATAATCAAAAAGAACCAATAACAGGAGTACCAACAGGATTTGCAGATTTGGATTATAAAACGGCTGGATTACATAATTCTGACTTAATATTAGTTGCTGCAAGACCTGCTATGGGAAAATCTGCATTTGCATTAAATGTTGCAACTAACGCAGCAATCAATGCAAAAATACCAGTTGCAATTTTTAATTTAGAAATGTCTAAATCACAATTAGTAAATAGAATGCTTTGTAGTGAAGCAATGGTAGATAGTAACAAAATAAGAACAGGAAAAATTGAAGAAAATGACTGGGAAAAACTAGCTACAGCATTGGGACCATTATCTGAGGCTCAAATATATATTGATGATACAGCAGGAATAAGTGTTGCTGAAATAAGAGCAAAATGCAGAAAATTAAAATTGGAAAAAAACATAGGATTAGTAGTAATAGATTATTTGCAATTAATACAAGGGAGTGGTAAAAGAAATGCTAGTCGAGAACAAGAAATATCTGAAATAAGTAGATCTCTAAAAATATTAGCAAAAGAATTGGATGTACCAGTAATTGCTTTATCTCAGCTATCTAGAGCAGCTGAACAACGTGCAGACCATAGACCAATGCTTTCAGATTTACGTGAATCTGGTGCGATTGAACAAGATGCTGATATTGTAATGTTTCTATATAGAGATGATTATTATAATCCAGACACAGAAAAGAAAAACATAGCTGAGGTTATTCTTGCAAAGCATAGAGCAGGTTCAACAGGAACTGTAGAACTGTTGTGGATGGGAAATTATACTAAATTTGCAAATATTGAAAGATACCGTGAATAGATAATTGCTTATTTATAACATATAGAGCATTATATATTGTCGTAAAAATGTTCAAAATATCAATAAAACAAAATAAAAAGAATAAAATATAAAAAAGATAAAAAAAACAAAGAAAAAACTTGTACGAAAAACAGCTATTTAGCTGTTTTTTTATTGACCTTAATGTAAAAACATGGTATTTTATAATTACTCAAAGGAAAAATATATAGAAAAAAGGAGAGTGCTAGGAAATGATAGAAGAAGATATAATAAATTTAAGAGAAAAATTAAATAAAAGCATAGAAAATGATGAAAACTATGAAATAATATATGAATTAAGTATAAAATTAGATACGTTAATAACTAAATATTACATAAAAAGAAAAAATCTGTGTATATAATATATATTTTTTAAAACATAAGGGCAAATAACTATATATAAATGCTTACAATAAATAGAGCATAGATATAGGTATTTGCCTAATAATTTTTATTAAAAAACTTACAGTAATGTATGAAATTTTTTTAAAACTATTTACAAAAAAATACATAATGTGCTAAAATCAAACAAGAGATACAAAAAAAGTTGAAAAAATGGAAAAACTATGCTATAATAAGAAAGAATACGGGAAAAGGAGGTACAAATATGAAAAAAACAGTAACAATTATAATATTATTTGCTTTTATATTTGCATTTGTACTATTATTTTTCCAGACAACATTATTTGCATCAAGTGGAGGGACAAGTATATTAGATCCAGATGATTATAATACAAGTTTACAATATGGTGATGCATCATATATTTTTAGTAAGGGTGGAAATTTATTAAGAATATTAAGAAACATAGCTGCTATAGTTGCAATAGTAACTATTACAATAATTGGTGTAAGATATATATTAGGAAGTACTGAACAAAGAGCAACTTATAAGGAAACAATGTTACCAGTAGTTATAGGATGTATTTTAGTAGGAGGTCTTGCATCAATACTAACACTTATACAATCTATTTTTTAATTAAATAGAGGTGGTTAAATGAAAAATTTAAAAATAGTAATAAATAAAATTAGCATAATTATATTGTTGGCTATAGTATTAAATATGATATTAGTAAATAGTTCCTTAGCAGTAGGAGATGCTTTCTCAGCAGCAGATGACTTCTTGAGTGCTCGGAGAATCAGTATCTAATACAATTGATGAAAGCCAATTAAAAGAAACATCGAATTTTATTTTTAAGTTATTGATGGCAATAGGAATTGTAGTAATGTTATTAGTAGGTACAATTATTGGAATACAATTTATGGTTGCAAGTGCTGAAGATAAAGCAAAAGTAAAAGAAGCCTTAATTCCTTACGTAATAGGATGTGGAGTAATATTTGGTGCTTTTACAATTTGGAGCATAGCTGTTAATTTACTACAAAATTCATTTTAAATGTTTTTAACTTTTTCTAATTAATTTTTAGAAAGTTTAAATATAAAATAAATATGATAGGAGGAAGAAGTATGAATAAGACAATAAAAATAGTTTCTATATTATTAATTACTGTCATGTTATTATCAACATTAAGCCAGGTTTGCTTAGCAAGTGATAGCTATACAAGCATAATAGATAGTGTTGATCAAGCTGGAACAGGTCAAGCCCAAGAAATTGAAGGATTAAAAACTATGGCAGGAAAAGTAATAAAGGCAATAAGAAACATTGCAGCTATTATTGCTATACTTGTTATAACTATTTTAGGTGTTAAGTATATGATAGGAAGTACAGAAGAAAGAGCAGAATACAAAAAATCATTTATACCATTAATTGTTGGTGTAATAGTTGTTGTAGCTGCATCTTCTATAGCAACAGCATTATTTTCAGTAGCTGGTGCATAAAAATAAAAAAAGTAACGAGAACGTCAAAAAGACGTTCTTTTTTTATTGCAAAAGATTTGAAATATTACAGCAATATTACATTTTAACTAATTACAGACTTTTTTTCGATAAAACTTTACATTATAAGCCTTGTTTTGGTATAATATAAGTGTAAAAATATATTCGAAGGAGGAAAAAAATGGCTACACATGAAATACCAAGAAATGTAAAAGGGGAACGGAAGAATTTTAATGATATTTTCCACAAAATCATTGATTGCAAGTTGCATAGGAACCTTAGTTGGATTTATAATATATTATTTATTTAATATAATATTTGGTTTGGGAAAGATAGGCTTAATAATCACATTAATTTTTGCGGCAATTGGCTTTGGAATTACAACATTAAAAGTTCCAGAAACAAATAATTTTGAAATAACAAGAAAAACTGGAGGAGATAGAATAGACGATGTAATTATGAGAGCCATAAGATTTAAACAAAAAGGTAGAAAAATATATGTATATACAAAGGAGGAAAATGAAAAATGAGTTTTTTGGATATTTTAAATATAATTTTAGCATGCCTGATTTTGCTTGTTATTGGACTAGCTATAGCATATATATATATTGCTCAAAAAAATAAAAATACAGAAAACGAAGAAAATAAACAAAATAATGAACAAGGTGAAAAAAATGGTAAGGCTAAGAAAACAGTAACATATACGAAACTACCAGTTTTTGATTTCATGCAATTTGAAAAAATTGAAGACAATATGATAGTTCAAGATAATGAATCAAGATTTTTAATGGTTATTGAATGTGAGGGTGTAAATTATGACCTTATGTCTAATATGGAAAAAACAGCAGTTGAAGCTGGATTTGTTCAATTTTTAAATTCATTAAGACACACAATTCAAATATACACTCAAACTAGAACAGTTAATATTGAAGAAAGTATTTTGAATTATAGAGCAAAAATTGAGGAACTAAGTAAAACACTAGAAAATAAACAAAGAAAATATACATCTATGCTTCAAGAAGGAATTGCAACTCAAAAACAATTAAGTGATGCAAAAATGGAAGTTACTAGATTACAAAATTTATATGATTATGGTGTAGATGTTGTAGATAATATAGAAAAAACAAGTCAAAATAAGAATGTACTTAGAAAACATTATTACATTGTCGTGCCATATTATGCCTCAGAAATAGATGGTGAATCATTAGATCCAGAAGAAAAAAGAAATATGATATTTTCAGAATTATATACAAGAGCACAAGCAATCATTCGTACATTATTTGCTTGTAGTTTAAAATGCAGAATATTAAATTCATATGAACTTGCAGATTTATTATATGTTGCATATAACAGAGATGAATCAGAAGTTTATGGAATTGATAGAGCATTAAGAGCAGGATTTAATGAATTATATTCTACAGGGCAAGATATCTTAGATAAAAAAATGCAAGCATTAGATGAAAAGATAGAACAAGATGCATTAAAACTTGCAATAAATAAAGTAGAACAAGTAAAAAGTGAAAAACAAAAAAGATTAGAGAAAAAGGAAAAAAGTTTTGATGAACTTGTAAAAGAAATGGCAAAACAAATGCTTAAAGATAATGAACCTATTCTTGGTAATGATATAACACAAAATGCTATTACAAAGATAGATGAAACAAATGAAGAAGGAGGAAATTATAATGAGAAAAAAACACAAAAAAGATATAGAAAGAGTTCAAAATAATTTTATTGAACCAGATGAGCCACAGTATGAAATACTAAGAGAAAAAACTTTAAAAGAATTAATTGCACCATCTGGAATAGATGCATCAAATATAGATCATCTAGAAATAATCTCAAATACAACCAGATATGCAAGAAGCTTTTTTGTATCAAGTCTACCAAGAATGTGTACATTTCCAGAACTTTTTAGAGACATGTATTTATTTGGAGACATAAATACTTCAATATATATTACACCAGTGGCAGAGGCAAAATCTCAGACAGATTTAAATAGGGTAATAAATCAATTAGAGACTGAAAGAATTGTGGCTGCAGATAGAGGAAATATAAACAGAGAAAGTATTTTAGCTCAAAAAAGAATTGAGGCAGAACAATTAAGAGATCAAATAGCTGCAGGATTTAATAAATTATATGAAGCATCAATTGTAGCAACATTATTTGCATATAATTTGCAATCATTAGATGCATATACAAAATTACTATCTACTGAAATGTCAAAGACCCTTGTGGGAATAAAATCTGCATGGGCAATGCAGGAAGAAGCTTTCAAAAGTAATTTACCTTTAATGAAAGATCAAATGAGAAGAACACATACATTTGATCGTAGCTCTATGGCTACAGTATTCCCATTTACAACTTCAGAAATTGGTCATCTATCAGGTGTACCT
>CALXUH010000066.1 GCA_944391645.1 uncultured Clostridia bacterium
TGTTATATAAATTTTGTATAATTCTTGCAAGTCCATGCGATTTACCACTTCCAGTGTTTCCCAAAATTGCAAAATGATTACTAAATAAATCGTTAATTTTTGCATATACTTGATATCCATTATATTGCTCTAATTTACCAATGTATACACTTTTCTCATTTGAATTTCCCACAATTATTGGTAATTCAGTATTATTTATAATCCTACATGGTGCCATATAGAAAGGCTTTTTAGATATACCTGGAATAAATTTATTATTTTTTATTTCTCCAACCAATGAAATTTCTGCCTTTGTTTTATCTATTGATGTAATTTCACCTATTACTGTTGCATTATCATTATCAAATGCTACATGATAATTAATTATATTTTTTTTCTGTTCGTCATTAATAACTAAATTTACTATTACTTTCGTTTTTCCAATGTCAATTACATTTCCAATCATATTAACCTCTTCCTTTATTTCTAGCAAAAAAATATGTATAATTTATTTTTGCAATTTTAATACTTTTTCTTATTTCTTTTTCTATATTATCAAATATTCCTAAGTTTACAAGCGAAAGAAGAACACTATTTTCTATACTTTCTTTGTCTTTAGAATATTTTTTATTAATAACTTTTTTAAAATTTTCTTTTTCGTCAAATATATAAGCATATAAACAATATTTTTCTAAAGTTATAGTATCTAAATCAATTAAATCATTATTACAACTTTTTATATAATTTTTAAATTTAATCCATTCAATATACTGATTTTTTAATTCATCATCAATTTTTAAATAATTATTTACTTTAACTATTAATGTAGATGTTATTGTAAAAATAATTAATGCTGCAACATTGATTTTTAAAAAAATAAAATCCAAAAAAACAGTAACAAATGAAAAAGAAAAATAAAATATTGTTTTATCTATTAGTGGCTTAACTCTTTTAAAGTATTTTTTTTTCAACACTTCACATTTTAGTGTATCTTGCCATTCTTTATATATTGCATAAAAATAACCACTATTTTTTTTAGAACTATTTCTTATCGAATTAATTGATACTTTTTCTCCATCTCCTAATTTTTTAAATAAAATATTTTTTATTTCTATTTCGCTTTTATTTAAATTTTCATCAACTTTATTATTGATAAAAAAATATTCACTTTTATTATATCTTCTAAGAGATATAGAATTCTTTAAAATAAGTTCAAAAATTGTTGAAATAAATGTAGCACTATCAATTTTTTTTGAATATAAATATCGAATATAATAAGAATATTCATTGTTTGGTGGTTTTTTAGAATATTCATTCGTTTTATTTGCATCTTTTTTTAATCTAAAAATTATAAATCCAAAATATATAGTTAATAAAATCCATACAAAATTAAATATTATGGATGAATAATAAATCACATATAATATTAAGTTCATTTTTTTCACTCCTAGTATAATCAATATTATTATATAATATATTTATTTTATTTGTAAATAAACATATCAATTTTAATAAAAAAATGTTGAAATTGTATTCCAACATTTTATCTTTTATTTCTAATTATAACAATTCCAGATCCCCCATTACCTCCTGAGGCATAGCCACAACCGCCACCGCCGCCGCCACCGCCAGTGTTTTCTGTTCCAACTCTTCCTATATTTCCATTTGAATCACCACCACCAGTACCGCCGCCGCCGTCTCCGCCAGCACCAAATTCCGAACATCCTCCATTATTAGTAAAAAGATATCCGGCACCTCCGCCGCCGCCTCCACCATATAATTTTCCAGTGGATAAATTAAATTCATATCCCCCATTTTCTCCCGGAAGCCCTGATGTCCCATTTCCTAAACCACCAGTTCCTCCATTTGCACCTCCTATACCTGAAGTATTTAACCTTCCTCCGCTGCCACCTGCAGCAACTTTTCCAAAGGCTGATGAACTTTCTCCAGTACCACCTATTGTAGCATAACTAGTTGCACCTGCCCCTCCATTACCAACAATTATTTCATAATCAACGTTAATTGCCAAAGGCAAGTTTTTACTTACTGTCCTATAGCCTCCGGCACCTCCGCCTCCACCATAATTCGATTTACCATAACCACCATCGCTTCCGCCGCCGCCGCCCCCTCCGCCGACTAGAAATACATCTATTCCGTCAATAGCATTTCCTAATGACGAAAATCTCAAAATTCCTGATGTTAAAAATTTGATTTTCCAATTTGTTTCTTTTTCTGTTAACAATTCATCATTATCATTAACAATAATATAATTCCCGGTATATGTAAATACAGGTACATATTCAGAATCAATTAAATTTCTATTATTTCTTATTATTACAATTCCAGAACCGCCACTGCCTCCTGCAGCATATCCACAACCCCCACCGCCGCCGCCGCCGCCAGTGTTTTCTGTTCCGTTTTTCCCCGTTTTTCCATTTGATTTGCTTCCTCCAGCTCCGCCTCCCCCTTTACCACCAGCTCCACCATTTGAACAACCTCCGTTGTTTGCAAAGAGATATCCAGCACCTCCGCCACCTCCACCACCGTATAATTCCCCAGTGGATTGATTAAACTCATAACCCCCATTTTCTCCAGCAAATCCAGAAGTACCATTCCCTTTTCCACCAATTCCTCCACTTGTTCCACCTGTGCCTGGTGTTTTTAGAGCACCTCCCCCACCTCCTGCAGCAATTTTTCCAAAGGCAGATGAATTTTCTCCGGAGCCACCTGCTGTATCATAATTAGCTGCACCAGTCCCCCCTTTACCAACTACTATATTATAATTTGTATTTACAGAGATAGTCAAATTATTTGCTAGTACTCTTTGTCCACCAGCTCCACCACCTCCGCCGCTATTCGACTTTCCATAACCGCCCTCACTTCCGCCGCCGCCGCCGCCGCCGCCGACTAAATACGTATCAATTCCATTAGAAGCACTACCTAAAAAAGAAAAATTTAAAGTTCCTGATGTTAAAAAGTATATTTTCCAGTTTCCAGTCCAAGTCGATTGCAATCCGCTGTCACTTTTACCACATGTACTAATGTTACTTATAATATTACCACTATCATCAACTATTTGACAACTTCCAGTATATGTAAATATAGGTATTGTTGTACTTGCTTTCCAATTTGCAACGATAGTTGTATTTGAATTCCCCATAGTCAATGTATTACCACTTATTACACCGTTGCCTATTGTAACCGTCCATCCAATAAAAGTATAGCCAGTTCTTGTTGGAGAAATTAATGTTATCACCTCTCCAACTTTATATGTTTGTTTAAATGTTTGGCTTGTACTTCCTCCATTTAAATTAACACTTAAATTATATGAATTTGTTGTGAAACTTAATCTTACAGATGAAGCGCCTTGTAATGTTCCGCTTAAATTTCCTAAACTTACTCCATTATATATTTTATTTGAACTTGCTTTTATATCTTTTATTTCATATCTTGTTCCATATGGAAGTAGATTATGATAATCAATTATATCATTACCTATAAGCTCTCCATCAATATATAAATCAAATGTTCCATAATTATTAATGTTTTCGGTCTCAATTCCATCTAATAATCCATTTATATCTAATAAATACATGTTTATCTGCCAATTAGCTATTATTGTGGTGTCATCACTTCCCATTGTAAGTGTATTTCCACTTATTATACTGTTTCCTTCTGTAACTGTCCATCCTGTAAATGTATATCCTGTCCTTGTTGGATTTATTAGTGTTATTGCTTCTCCTATTTTATATTTTTGATTAAATGTTTGACTCGAACTTCCATTATTTAAATCTACAGTCAAACTAACCTTATCAGACCATCTTGCATATAACGTATGTGTCTTTTTTTCTTTTACTATAGTTGATGATACAATCTGCTCTCCTCCTGTTTTTTCTGTATACCATCCTATAAAATTATAGCCCAATTTTGTTGGTCTTGGTAAAATTCCATATGGTTCATTATATTTTACTCTCATAGAATCTTCTTCTAATAATCCACCATCTAAATCAAATTTTACACGTATCTCATCCATATTTGATACAAATTTATATGTAAATTTATCGTTTTCAATTAATTCTACTTCTACATAATTTGTATCTGCCACTCCATAATCTTCTATTTCTTTTTTTGATATATTACCTTTAGATATTATATCTGACACAAGTATGTATCCTTTATCACCTACATTTAAAAATGATGAATAAAAATCTTTTTCATATGCACTTGCGTATTCTTTAATTGAATTTATTATAGTAATTTCATTTATTTCTTTATTTAAATTTCTACTTTCCTTTATTAAATTTGATATCTTGGGAGTTATAAATAAAAATATTACTCCTAAAATTATTATAACTGATAATATTTCTATTAATGTAAATCCCTTTTTCATATATCCTCCTTATATATCTTCATATTGACTGGATGTACAAAAATCTTCATTAGTTGTATATCCATCACATATTAAACATACATCATAATTATATCCATCAATTTCATTATTTGATATTTTTACAAAGGCTTTACAAGTGTTTCCTGTTTTTGGATCAACAATACTTGTCATCAAATTTTCCTCAACTAAAGTATCCATGTTTATAT
>CALXUH010000067.1 GCA_944391645.1 uncultured Clostridia bacterium
AAATGGTACATTTTATCAATTTTCTTAAGTACCGCAACGAAGTTGCGAAGAGCAGACTACAAATATTAGGTATTTCAAATATAGATAACTCTAAGAGAGTGTGACATATGTTTGACAAATCTACAAATGCTATAATATGGTATTCAAAAATTTTATTGACATTTCCTAATTATCTGTGTATAATAGATATAGGAAATGAATAACCGCAGTGATGCGGTTACCAATACATAAAAGTATAACAACAAATTCGCAATATTGCCATAGAGGAATGTGTTGTTATTTTTATTCCTTATCTATAATGGAATTTACATATTTTATGTATAAAATCATTAATAAGGTTACGTTTATTGTTGCTGATACCATTAAGGCATATATTAAAAAAAGTATAAAACTCATAAACACCACCCCACTTTCTGATAACAAAAGTTATCGAGTGCAGTGGCAACACATATCTACTACTATGTTCATTTCCTATGTCAGCTAGTATAACATATAAATTAAAATAAATCAACACAAAAGAAACAAATTTTCGTAAAGATTTTTTAATAAAATTTTATGATTTTATTAAAAAATCTGTTAATCTATATATAAATTGATTGATATCTGTATCAATAGTTATGAGAGCCAAAAAAGTTGTAGATAACTACTTCGTTGGCACCAAAATTAATTTGTACAAGATATTAATTTATTAGACGAAATTGAAAAGTTGCATTCTTAAGTTTCATTGCTACCAAACTGATACTTGTAATTAGTTGAAAGGGGATTCCAAATGGAATCCCCTTTTGCCTACTTTAAAAAGATTCACTAAACAACTGAAGTGGGAAAGATATTCTTGTTCGCTTTAGCCAAAAATATATGATATTTTTTAAAAAACTTTTAGAATAAATTATTTATTTGCATATTGTAAAATTATTTATTTTATGTTACATTAAAAATAATATTAATGTTTATATAATTGAGATGTCATTATAAAAGAGGTGATGTTTATGGGCAAAGTATATATTGTAACAGGTGCAAATGGATTCTTAGGTAATAATATTATAAGAAAATTAATAAAAAATGGGGAAAAAGAAATTAGAGCTTTGGTTATGCCTGGAGATAAAGTAAATGCACTTCAAGGTTTAGATTGTAAAATTTATAATGGAGATGTTACTAAAAAAGAAACATTAAATACTATATTTGATGTTTCAGAAGATGCAGAATTGTATGTTATTCATTGTGCTGCAATTGTATATATAAAGTCAAAGTATAATCCACAAGTGTATAATGTAAATGTAAATGGAACCAAAAATATTATTGAAAAAGTATTAGAAAAAAATGCAAAATTGCTTTATATTAGTAGCGTTCACGCAATTACAGAAAAACCAAATAACGAAGTGATGACAGAAATAGATAAATTTGAGCCAGAAAAAGTAAAAGGACAATATGCTAAAACAAAAGCAGAAATTGCAAATTATGTTTTACAGATGGTTAGAGAAAAAAATTTAAATGCATGTATAATTCATCCATCTGGAATAATAGGACCAAATGATTTTGGAAACAGCCATACAACACAAATGATAGTCGATTTTGCAAAAGGTAAATTAAAATTATATGTTAAAGGTGGATATGATTTTGTTGATGTAAGAGATGTGGCAGATGGAATAATAAATGCTTGTTATAGAGGGAAAAAGGGAGAATGTTATATACTATCAAATAGATATGTAGAAATTAAAGAATTGTTAGATTTAATAAGTGATTCTATTAAAATTAAAAGAAAAAAATCAATATTTCCAATGTTCCTTGCTAAATTAACAGCACCATTATCAGAGATATACTATTCAATATTAAAACAGACACCATTATATACAAGATATTCTTTATATACATTAAATTCGAATTCGAATTTTTCAAATGAAAAAGCAAAAAGAGAATTAGGTTTTACTAATAGAGAGTTACAAGAAACAATAAAAGATACAGTAGAATGGTTAAAGAAGAATAATAGAATTTAGAAGGAAAGTTATCTAATTAGTTATAAAATAATATGGTCAAAAAAGGGGTGTGTATGAAGAAAAAAATAGAACTATTATCACCAGCAGGAGATTTTGACTGCCTAATTTCAGCTGTTCAAAATGGGGCAGATGCTGTGTATTTTGGAGCAGATAAATTTAATGCGAGGGTAAATGGCACAAATTTTTCAAATAATGAGTTAAAAATGGCAATAGAATATGCGAAACTAAGAAATGTAAAAACATATTTAACATTAAATATATTAATAAAAAATAATGAGCTACAAGATGCTCAGTCTCTTATAGAATTTGCGTATGAATGTGGAATTGATGGAATTATCATGCAAGATTTAGGACTCGCAGTATATACAATAAAAAATTATCCAGATTTGGAAGTGCATGCAAGCACTCAAATGACAACTCATAATATTGAAGGAGCTCAAAAATTACAAGAGCTTGGTTTTAAAAGAGTAGTATTATCCAGGGAATTAAATATAAATGAAATACAAGAAATTTATAATAAAACTCGGAATGGATTTAGAAATATTTATTCATGGAGCTTTATGTATTTCTTATTCTGGACAATGTTTAATGAGTAGTATTATAGGACAACGAAGCGGGAATAGGGGAAAATGTGCAGGTACATGCAGATTGCCATATGAGCTAATAAATAAAGAAGAAAATAAAATTGTTGATAAGGGATATTTATTAAGTTCTAAAGATGTGTGTACATTAAATTTTATTCCAGAATTAATTAAAAGTGGTGTAAAATCCTTTAAGATAGAAGGAAGAATGAAAACACCAGAATATGTTGGAGTGGTTACATCAATATACCGAAAGTACATTGATATTGCTCTTAACGAAAATAAATATATTGTAGATGAAGAAGACAATAAAAAATTGATGCAGGTATTCAATAGAGGAGGATTTAGTACAGGTTATATAAAAGGTAAATTAGGTAAAAAAATGATGTATACAATAATACCAAATCATATGGGTGTAGGTTTAGGAAAAGTTATTTCATATAATCCAAATAAGGGATACATAAAATTAAAGTTAGAAGAAGATATTGATTTAGGTGATAGTATAAGGATAAGCGAAAATTCATGTAAAATATCTGAACTTATGAAAAATAATAGTAATATAAAATCTGCAAAAGTAAATGACATAGTAACAATAGGAAGAATAAAGGGAAAAATTAAATTAGGAGATTATGTATATAAAACGGTAAGCCTAAAATTAGAAAATCAAATAAACCAGATAAATTCTAAGGAAAATATAAAAAGAAAAGTTATAGCAAAAATAGATGCCATAATTGGGAAACCAGTAAAATTAGAAGTAATAGATCTTGCAACAAAGCAAACATCATGCATTATTGGAAATATTGTTGAAAAAGCAGAAAATGTAGGAACACTAATAAATAGAATAAAAGAACAAATAGGAAAAACTGGAGGAACAATATTTGAAATAGAAAGTATACAAGCAAATATAGAAGAAAACGTGTATATTACTATAAAAGAAATTAATGAATTAAGAAGGAAAGCTTTAGAAGATTTAGAAGAAAAATTAAGGAATTCAATAAATAGACCTAAAAAAGATATAAGGATACAAAAAATTGATATTAAGGGTAAAAAAGATAAAATAAAAGTAGCATTACTGATAAATTTTATAAAACAAGAATATAATTATAAAAAATTAGTCAATGTAGACAAAATATACATACCAATATCAGAATTTATTGTTTCAAAAAATAAGGAAAAAATAGAAGAGATAATTAACTTAACAAATACTTATATATATATGCCAAATATTATACGCAATGAACATAAAAATATAATTTATAAAGAAATAGAAAAAATAGTAAACAAATATAAAATAAAAGGGTTTGTTATTTCAAATCTATCTCAAATAGTAGAATTAAAAAAATACAAGTTAGAAATGGTGGCTAACTATACTTTAAATGTTTTTAATAATGAAACAGCAAATGAATTGGAAAAATTAAAAGTGCATACTATTACAATGTCACCAGAATTAAATGAAGATGAAATACAAAATATTAAAACAAATTTGTTTAAGGAATTAATAGTATATGGAAGAACACCTTTAATGACTTCGGAATATTGTGCCATAGGAAATTATGGAAAATGCAATGCAATGTGTACAAAAGGAAGATACGTCTTAAAAGATAGGATGAATTTTGAATTTCCTATATATACAAACAGAATAAATTGTAATTCTACAATATATAATTCAAAAATAACTTCAATATTATGGGATAATTTAGAGATAAATTCAATTAGAATAGATATTTTGGAAGAAAATATAGATGAAATTAATAAAATAATTGAAACACACAAATTAAATAAAAGACTAGAAGGATCTAATTATACAAATGGAAATTTAAAAAAAATAGTTTAAAAATGCATAAACATTTAAAGTTTATGCATTTTTTTACTTATATACCGATTTATTGTTGAAATTCTTAAAATTTCACCGGTATAAATTAAATTAGGATTTTTTATATTATTTAGAGAAACAATTTCATCTATTGTAACTCCAAATAAATTAGAAATATAAGTTAGTGTATTACCTTTTTGAACAATATATAATTTATGACTAGTATCATTTATATCATTAGTATCTATGGAAGGAACATAGATTCTTTGCCCAACATAAATTAAATTTGGGTTTGCAATATTATTAATTTTTGCTAAATATTGATAAGAAGTATTATACTCAATTGCAATTTGACTTAAAGTTTCTCCGGGAGTTACTGTAATATATTGTGTATTTTGAGCTACATCAGGTGTAGTTTGCGTATTAATTGCTGAAGGATAAGAAAGTAAAATTCCATTTGTAAAATAATCTCTATCTACATTACCAGATATTCCAGAAACATTTCCTCTATCAGTATATTGAAAACCAATCCATGTATCCCAATTACCATTTCCAGGTTCAGAAACAAAATAATCTGCAACCCATATAGGATATTTTGAGGCTAAATCTTTGCTAAAAGTGTAAGCAGCATTATATGCATCACTATAAATTACAACTTCTTTACCAGACAACCTTTCTACTTCAGATAAAAAAATTTCAGAAATTTCATTTATTTCAGAAATACTTAGATTTCCAAAACTTTCAAAATCCATTGCTAGCCTGCAATCTGGAGAAGTCCCTTTTATAACAGAAACAAAAAACTCTGCTTGAGAATAAGCTTCACTAGTAGATGTTGCAGTTAAATAATGATAAAAACCAACTTTTAATCCATTATCTTTTGCATTTTCATAGTTAATTTTAAAATCTGGGTCTATGTAATTATTTCCTTCACTAGAACGTATATAAACCACATCTATACCAGCGGATTTAACTTTGGAAAAGTCAATAGAACCTTGCCATTCACTAACATCTATTCCATCATATATTGTAGAACTGGAAGCTGGAAATGCAAAGCAAAAAGTAGGAAATAACACGAAAAGTATTAAAAAACAAAAAAATTTTTTAACCATAAAAACCTCCTTATAAAAACATATTTTATTATAGTGTAAAATATGCACTAAAGTTACATATTGTGAAAAATAGTTATATTAAAGTAATAAAGAGAAACAAAAAAACAAACATTTTTTTGCAAAAATGTTGACAAATAAAAAATGAAGATGTAAAATATATACGAACAAAAGTTTTAGAAAATAAAAAGCAGGGAACAAAATCCTGCTTTGAATGGGGGCTGAAATGAAAAAAATAAATAACAAAAAAGAAGTAATAATATATTCAGTAAATAGATATTTTAATGATGATATATCAATAAACATACAAAACGGTGCTGTAGAGATTAATGTCCCATGGTTTTTAACAAATAATAAGATAAAAAAAATAATTCAAGATAAAAAATATATTATTTTAAATAAAATAAAAGAACATGAGGAAGAAAAACGTAAGTTTTATATAAGAAATGAAATAGTTAAAATATTTGGAGAAGATTGTAAAGTAATAATTAATTATAAAAATTTAAAAAAGCCAACATTAACACTTGAGGGGAGGAACCTTACAATTTGCTTACCAAATAGGTATAAAAAAATTACAGATAGGAATGAAATATTAGAAAAACTAATAGAAAAATTATACGAAAAAATTGCATTACAAGAAATAGAATGTATAATGGAAAAAATAAGACAAATTTTAAAAATAGCACCAGAAGATTACGAAATAAAAAAATTACAAGGTAATATGATGGCAAATTTTAATTTTACAAATAAAACTATTACTATAAACCCAGAAATAATAAAATATGAAAAGATGGAAATTGAATTTATTTTATTTCATGAATTTTGTCATTTAAAATATAAAACACATTGTCAAAAATTTCAAGAAATGATAAAAAAATATATACCTAATTATGCAAAATATGAAGAAAGATTAAAATATATAAAATATTAATAACTTGTAAGAATTATGTGAAATTAATTGACTTTTTCTAAAAAAAATTATAAAATAATTGTGTTAAAAATTAAGAAAATGTATTTTTAGCACAATTATTTTTTACATAAAAAACTAATTTGATATAAACATTAGGTCTTGTTAGGAGGATATAATATGGGAGAAGTAATAGTTATAAAAAAAGAAAAAAGAGAAGTTGGAAAAACAACTACAACAGCAAATTTAGGTTCAAGCTTAGCAATGGAAGGAAAAAAAGTAGTACTTGTAGATACAGATATTGGACTTAGAAACTTAGATGTTGTTATGGGACTAGAAAATAGAATTGTATATGACTTAGTTGATGTTATAGAAGGAAAATGCAAATTAAGACAAGCCTTAATAAAAGATAAACGTTTTGAGGAATTGTTTTTATTACCAGCAGCTCAAACAAGAGATAAAACAGCGGTCAATGAAGAACAAATGAAAGAATAAAAACAAAAATTAAAAGAAGAGTTTGATTATGTTTTAATAGATTGCCCAGCAGGTATAGAACAAGGATTTAAAAATGCTGTATGTGGAGCAGACAGAGCTATAGTTGTAACAACTGCGGAGATTTCTGCAATAAGAGATGCAGACAGAATAATAGGATTATTAGAAGCAACTGAAATAAAAAATCCAGAATTAATAGTAAATAGGCTAAGACCAGGTATGGTAAAAAAAGGTGAGATGATGGATGTAGATGATATAGTGGATCTATTATCTATAGATTTAATAGGTGTAGTACCAGATGATGAATATATAATAACTCAAACTAATAAAGGTGAACCTGTTATAAAAAATAAGAAAGCACCTTCTGGAAAAGCATATATAGAAACTGCTAAAAGAATATTAGGTGAAAATATTGATGTAACAATACCAGGAAAAGAACAAGGATTCTTCGTAAAAATAAAAAATATTTTTATAAAAAAATAGTACATAATAGTAATTTATTGTATGGCAAAGCCATAAATACATAAAATATAGGGAGGCAATACATATGTTTGAAAACATAATGAAATTTTTTAAAAAATTAGGTAAAGATGAAAGTAATAAAGAAACTAAAAGTAAACAAACAGCTAAAGAAAGACTACACCTCGTATTAATGCAAGATAGGGCAAATGTATCTGCTGATTTCCTAGAAATGATGAAGCAAGAAATAATAGAAGTTATAAAAAAATATATTGAAGTTGATGAAAAAGAAATAGATGTAAGGCTTACAAACGAAGTTAAGGAAGATGGAACAACAGGAGCACCATCTCTTTATGCTAATATTCCAATAGTAAATATAAGAAATGAAATGAAAAAAGATGCTCAAGAAAAAATAAAAGAGGAAGAAACTAATAAAGACAAAGAAGATAGCAAACAAACAGAAGAGGATAAATTAGAAGTTGAACAGGAAGAAAAAGAAATAGTTGATAAAGAAAAAAATGATGTAGAAGAAGTACAAGAAGAAAACAAGGAAGATAAAGAAAATATGGAGAATAAAAGCGGAGAATAATCCGCTTTTATTATAGAAAACAAAAATATGATTTTTGAGAGGAATCACATGAACAAAAAGAAGTTAAAAAATATTGAATGGAGAATACTAATATATGTATTTGCACTTTTAATAATAGGGTTAATTGCATTATATAGCGCATCTACTTCAAATGAGTTTTTTGAATTTAAAAAACAAATAATATGGATATTAGTTAGTATACCATTATTAATTTTGACGATGTGTATAGATTACAAAATTCTTGCAAGATTTTCTTGGCTTTTTTATATTATATCGGTAATTTTACTGATATTAGTATTATTTACAGAAAAAATAAATGGAGCAAATAGTTGGTTTAATATAGGCTCATTTTCCATGCAACCTGCTGAATTGGCAAAAATTGCAGTAATATTATTTCTTGTAAATATAATTTGCAAATTACGGATATGACAAAGAAAGAAAAATAAATAAACCGTTAAACCTTTTAAAATTAATAGGGATAATACTTATACCACTATTTTTAATAATAATGCAACCAGATTATGGAACAGCTACAGCATATATTTTTGCATTAATATTTATTTTGTTTGTTGCTGGCATAGATAAAAGATATATTATAGTATCAATTACACTTATTGCAATCTTAGTTCCGCTCTTATATTTTTTTGTTTTACCAGAACATGCAAAAGCGAGAATA
>CALXUH010000068.1 GCA_944391645.1 uncultured Clostridia bacterium
ATGGAAAAAAAAATAGAAATAAGTATTCTAATAGAAACATATGGGAAATTGTTGACAAAAAAACAATTAGATATTTTAAATAACTACTATAATATGGATTTATCTCTTTCTGAAATTGCAGAAAATAATTGTATTACAAGGCAGGCAGTAAGAGATATAATAAAGAAAGGAGAGAAAAAACTTTTCGAGCTTGAAGAAAAGCTACAAATTATGAAAAAGGCAATAAAACAAGAAAAGCAAATTTCTAATATTTTATCTGAACTTACACAAATTGAGGCAAAATTTACAGATGAACAAATAGCTCAAATTCTTGAACATATAAAAAAGGAATTAAATTGCTTAGTATAAAAAAAGGAGGAAACATTTATGGCATTTGAGGGATTATCTTCTAGATTACAAGGTATAACCAAAAAATTAAGAGGAAAAGCAAGAATTACTGAAAGTGATTTAAAAGAAGTTCTAAGAGAAGTAAAATTAGCATTGCTAGAAGCAGATGTTAATTATAAAATCGTGAAGGACTTTATAGCAGATATTAATGAAAAAGCCCTAGGCCAAAATGTCTTAAAATCTTTAACACCAGGTGAACAGGTTGTAAAAATAGTAAAAGATGAAATGGAAGAGTTGTTAGGGGGAGTAACTTCTAAAATTAATTTTACTCCAAACCCACCAACAATAATAATGCTAGTTCGGACTTCAAGGTTCAGGAAAAACAACAACAGCAGGAAAGCTAGCAAATCTTTTAAGAAAACAGGGGAAAAAACCATTATTAGTTGCGTGTGATATATATAGACCGGCAGCAATAAAACAATTACAGGTTGTTGGAGCTCAACTAAATATTCCCGTTTACGCTAATGAAAATTCAAAAGATGTTGTACATATAGCAAAACAAGCAATAAATGAAGCAATGTCTAAATTAAATGATGTAATAATATTAGATACGGCAGGAAGATTACATATTGATGAAGAATTAATGCAAGAATTAAGAAATATAAAATCAAATGTAAAGCCACATGAGATATTACTTGTTGTAGATTCAATGACAGGCCAAGATGCAGTTAATGTAGCAAGTAATTTTAACAATGACCTAGGAATAGATGGAGTAATACTTACAAAATTAGATGGTGATACTCGTGGAGGGGCAGCACTTTCTGTAAAAAAAATAACTGGAAAACCAATAAAATTTGCTGCTACAGGAGAAAAACTAAGTGATATTGAAGAATTTCATCCAGACAGAATGACATCAAGGATCCTAGGAATGGGAGATATACTCTCTGTAATAGAAAAAGCAGAAGAAGCTTTTGATGCAGAAGAAGCATTAAAGCTAGAGAAAAAATTAAAAAAACAAGAATTTGATTTAGATGATTATAGAACACAATTAAAACAAATGAAAAAAATGGGGTCGTTTTCATCTTTATTAAAGATGATACCTGGAATGAATAAATTTGGAGATATAAAAGTTGATGACAAAGAATTTGTCAAGATAGAAGCAATAATTTGTTCCATGACTAAAGAGGAGAAGAAAAACACAAAAATTTTAAATGCTAGTAGAAGACAAAGAATAGCAAAAGGAAGCGGAACAAAAGTACAAGATATAAATAAATTTATCAGTTCATATGAAATGACACAAAAATTAATGAAAAAAATGAAAAATAATAAAGGTGGAATGAAAAATATTCTAAAAGGAATAGATACAAATTCTTTAAAGGGTATGAAATTTTAATTAGTTTTTAAATTTTAATAATATATAAATAAAAGAAAAAGAGGTGAAAAATATGGTAAAAATAAGATTACAAAGAGCAGGAAAGAAAAAAGCACCTTTCTATCATATAGTTGTTGCTGATTCTAGATCACCAAGGGATGGAAAAATAATCGATCAAGTAGGAACATATAATCCAATGGTTAAACCAGCTGAATTAAAAATAGACAATGAAAAAATAGAAAAATGGATAAAAAGTGGTGCAAAACCAACAGAAACTGTAAAACATTTAATTGAAAAAACAAAATAATGGAGGCACATTTGGTGGAAGAAATATTAACAATAATTATTAAAAATCTAGTTACAGATGAAAAAGCTATTTCCATAAAAAAATTAGATGATGAAAAATCTGTTACATATGAAGTAAAAGTGGCAGAGAGTGATATGGGAAAAGTAATTGGTAAAGATGGAAGAATTGCAAAGGCTATAAGAACAATAATGAAATCTATAGCTACAAAAGAGAATAAAAAAATAAATATAGAATTTATTGATTAGGGTTGTTAATATGAAAGAATATTTTGAAATAGGTCAAATTGTAAATACAAATGGATTAAAAGGATTTGTAAAAATAAAACCTTTTACAGATAACATAAAAGAATTTGAAACATTTGATAGCATATATGTTCAAGAAAAAAACAGTCTAATTGAATATAAAATTGAAACAGTTAAGTATGTTAAACAAATGTTTTTAATAAAACTTAAGGGAATATATAATATTGATATGGCAGAAACTCTCAGAAATTTATATGTTAAAGTAAAAAGAGATACATTACCTAAATTGCAAGAAAATTCTTATTATATTGCTGACTTGCTTGAATGTGATGTATATACAGTAGATGGCGATGTTTTGGGTAAAATGGATGATGTATTTAAGACCGGAAGTAATGCTGTATATGTTGTAAAAAGTAGAGAAGGAAAACAGATACTATTACCTGCG
>CALXUH010000069.1 GCA_944391645.1 uncultured Clostridia bacterium
AAAGTAAGTAAAAGAATAATTCAATATGATGTTAAATTAAATGCGTAATTTTTCATTAATAACGAAAATAATATAAATACAGTCAATGAATCTGTTTCATTCGAGTTTGATATAACATCTGAGGCAATAAAAAAAGAGAGTCAAATTGAGACACAATTAAATGTTATTGGACAAAAAACATACAACACAGATGATGGGGTAGTGCTAGAGGTGGAATTAGAAGTAGTTTTATTAATACAAAATAGTGAAGAATTAAATTTTATTCAAGATATAGAAATTTCGGAAGATACAAACTACAATCCATATAGTATGGTTATTTATTTTGTAAAACCGGGAGATACTTTATGGAAAATAGCAAAACAATTTAAAAGTAAAGTAGAAGATATTGCTAGAATAAATAAAATAGAAGACTCAAACAAAATCTATGTAGGCGAGCAACTTTATATTCCTAAATTTACAAAAAGTAGAATTGTAGTTTAAAAATGGATAAAATTTATTCAAGAAAAAGAATAAAAATTTTTTACTCTGATAAGAAAATAAAGAAAAAAATAACATTTACATTAGTAATAATAATTGCAATAATAACTATTATAAAAAATGTAAAATCAATAGATCCAATTTTTGAAGAATTGTGTAAAGAAAAAGCAATGCAAATTGCAACAGAGATATCAAATACAGAAACATCTAAAGCTGTGCATAAATATGATTATAAGGAAATTGTAACAATAGAAAAAGGGGAAACAAGTAATACAAGTATTTTAAAAACTGATGTTACAGTTATAAATGATATAGCATCAGATATAGCAATACAAGTAAATGAAAAGTTAGAACAGGTAAAACAAGAAAAAATCAAAATTCCTATAGGTGCAATATTTGGTAATAAATTTTTATCAGGATTTGGACCAAATGTAAATATATCAATTATACCATCAGGAGTAGTTACTACAGATCTTAGAACCGAATTCGAAGCACAAGGAATAAATCAAACTGTATATAGGATATATTTAGAAATAGTATGTAATGTAAATATATTAACTTCATATAAAACAATTAATACTGAAATTACAAATCAAGTTCTATTAGTAGAAACAGTGATAGTAGGCAATGTACCAGAAACATATTATAATGTTGAAGGAATAAGTGAAAAAACCACATTGGAACTGATTGAGTAGGGGCATAGGCCCCTACATTTTCAATTTATATTTCCATTTGACTACTTAAAAATCCTGCTGCAGATTGAGCTACTTTGAGCTCAGAATCTCCCATTTTTGTACTCTGCTCTTTAGAAAGAAGAACAATACTTCCAATAACATCACCATCAGATATAATAGGATATATAACTTGAGAATTATTTAGATTGTTTGTATTAGCATTTTGAGTTATAGGTAATGCTTTTTCATTATTATCTTTACTAGTGTAAACTTCTTTATTTTCAATTATTTTTTCTAATTCAGGGCTAATAGCTTTTTCTAAGTATTCTTTTTTAGAACCACCAGACACTGCAATTACAGAATCTTTATCAGTAATACATGCTATATGACCTGTGGTTTTTGCAAGAGTTTCTGCATAGCCTGTTGCAAATTCAGAAAGTTCACCAATAGGTGAATATTTTTTTAAAATAACTTCTCCTTCCTTACCAGTAAATATTTCAATAGGATCTCCTTCTTTTATTCTAAGAGTTCGTCTAATTTCTTTAGGAATAACAATTCTACCCAAATCATCTATTCTTCTAACAACTCCAGTTGCCTTCATGTAACATCCTCCCTTAAATTTGATTTAATAATTTTAGTATTACAAGTGAAAAAGAAAATTATTCAAAAAAATTACAAAAAAAGTTAAATAATATTTTAAAATGTGAATTTAAAATATAAACCTTGTATTTTTAACAAAAAAAATATATAATAGTAAAGATTGAAAGGGGAAGTAAGACAATGGATATAAAGAAAGAAGAAATATTACATATTGCAAAACTTGCAAGTTTAAAAATAAAGGAAGAGGAAATAGAAGAATATAGAAAAAATTTACAAGATATATTAGAGTTTGCAAATATAATAAATAGTGTAGATACAGAATATTTAGAAGAAACTAATGGAACAAGTACAAATATAAATTTTTTAAGAGAAGATGAAGTAAATAATTTTAAAGATACTGACCAATTAATGAAAAACGCTCCAGAACAAGAAAATAATATGTTTAAAATACCAAAAGTAATAAATTAAAAATTTGTATATAAAGCAAGCAATAAAATAGGAGGAAAATATGAATTTATATGAATTAACTGTTCACGAACTTATAGAAAAGTTAGATAATAAGGAGATAACTCCAGAAGAAATTACTAGAAGCTATATAGATAGAATAAATGAAAAGGAAAAGGATATAAAAGCTTTTGTAACTATTACAGAAAAAGATGCAATAGAAAAATCTAAAAATATAGATAGAAAAATTTCAAAATTTGCCGGTATTCCAATAGGAATAAAGGATAATATTTGCACAAAAGGTGTAAGAACAACATGTAGTTCTAAAATGCTAGAAAATTTTATTTCACCATATGATGCAACAGTAATGGATAAAATAAATGCACAAAATATGATTACTCTAGGAAAATTAAATATGGATGAATTCGCTATGGGAGCATCAACAGAATATTCTTATTTTGGTGCAACAAAAAATCCATGGAATTTAAACAAGGTTCCAGGAGGCTCTTCAGGAGGAAGTGCAGCAGCAGTTGCAGCAGATATGGTACCATGGGCACTTAGCTCAGATACAGGTGGATCAGTTAGGCAACCAGCAGCACTTTGCGGTGTTGTAGGCTTGAAACCAACATATGGACTTGTATCAAGATATGGACTTGTTGCATTTGCATCATCACTTGACCAAATTGGTCCTATAACAAAGGATGTTGAAGACTGTGCTAATTTGTTAAATATAATAGCAGGATATGATAATAAAGATTCAACATCTGCAAAACTGCCACAAAAAGATTACACAAAAAATTTAAAAAATGGGGTAAAAGGGTTAAAAATAGGTGTACCAAAAGAATTCTTTGGAGAAGGAATAAATGAGGAAGTAAAAGAAAAAATAAAAAATACGATAGAATTGTATAAAGAATTAGGAGCAGAGGTAGAAGAATGCTCACTAGATATAGCAGATGAAGCTTTAGCAGTATATTATATTATAGCATGTGCAGAAGCAAGCTCAAATTTAGGACGATTTGACGGAATAAGATATGGGTACAGAGCCAAAAATTTTGAAAATTTAGATGAATTATTTATAAATTCAAGAAGTGAAGGTTTTGGAGCAGAAGTAAAAAGAAGAATAATACTTGGAACATATGTGCTTTCATCTGGATATTATGATGCTTATTATAAAAAAGCTCAAAAAGTAAGGACATTTATAAAACAAGAATTTGAGAAATTGTTTAAGAAATATGATGTGTTAATAACACCAACTTCCCCAACAGTAGCATATGATATTGGAACAAGGTCAACTAACCCACTAGAAATGTATTTAGCAGATTTATGTACTGTATCTGTAAATATTGTAGGACTTCCAGGTATATCAATACCATGTGGTGTAGACAAAAATGGCTTGCCAATTGGAATGCAAATAATAGGAAAAAGTTTTGGCGAAGAAACTATATTAAAAGTAGCTTATTTAGCAGAACAAAAATTAGAGTTTAGAAATAAATATAAACCAGAATATAAGTAAAAGGAGAAAATTATGTCAAGAGAGGATTATGAAGCAATTATAGGGCTAGAGGTACATGCAGAATTATCTACAAAAACAAAAATATTTTGTTCATGCGAAACTAATTTTGGAGGAAAACCTAATACTCATGTTTGCCCTGTATGTATGGCAATGCCAGGTGCTTTGCCAGTATTAAATAAAAAAGTAGTGGAATATGCTGTAAAGGCAGGTCTTGCAACAAATTGTGAAATTGCACCTTATAGCAAAAATGATAGAAAAAATTATTTTTATCCAGATTTACCAAAATCTTATCAAATATCACAATTTGATAAACCATTATGTGTAGGTGGAAAAATAGAGATAGAAACAGAACATGGAACAAAACAAATTGGAATTACAAGAATTCATATAGAAGAAGATGCAGGAAAATTAAATCATGATGATTATGGTAGAAATTCATTAGTAGATTTAAATAGAGCAGGAGTACCATTAATTGAAATTGTATCTGAACCAGATTTAAGATCAAGTAAAGAAGCTGATACATATTTAAAAAAATTAAAATCAATTTTACAATATATTGAAGTTTCAGATTGCAAAATGGAAGAAGGATCTTTTAGAGCCGATGTAAATGTTTCTGTACATAAAAAAGGGGAAGCATTTGGAACAAGAACAGAAATGAAAAATATGAGTTCATTTAGATCAATAACTAGGGCTATAGATTATGGAATACAAAGACAAATAGATGTTGTAGAAAATGGTGGAAAAATTGAGCAAGATACATTAAGATGGGATGAGGTAGAAGGAAGAACATATGTAATGAGAAGTAAAGAAGATGCACAAGATTATAGATATTTCCCTGAGCCAGATTTAGGTACTATAGAGGTGTCTGATGAATGGAAAGAAGAGATAAGGAAAAGTCTACCAGAAATGCCAGAACAAAGAAAAACAAGATATATAGAAGAATTTAAACTTCCAGAATATGATAGTAACATAATAGTATCTTCAAAATATTTATCTGACTTTTTTGAAGTTGCAACTAAGGTTTGCAACAATCCAAAATCAGTAAGCAATTGGATTATGACAGACATAATTCGAGTGCAAAATGAAGAAGCAGTAGAAAAAATGCCTTTTTCACCAGAACAATTAGGACAATTAATTGTTTTAATAGATAAAGGAACAATAAGCAGTAGTATAGCTAAAAAAGTATTTGAGGAATTATTAAAACAGCCACGTAATCCAGAAGAAATAATAAAAGAAAAAGGCTGGATACAAATATCTGATGAAGGAGAAATAAAAGAAATAGTTAAAAAAATATTAGAAGATAATCCTGGTTCAATTACAGATTACAAGGCTGGAAAAGATAGAGCATTAGGATTCTTAGTAGGACAAGCAATGAAGGCTACCAAGGGGAAAGCAAATCCACAATTACTTAATAAACTATTCCTAGAAGAATTAAAAAAATAATAAAACATAAATTAAATAGATATATGATAATAGGACGAAAGTTTTGTAATAACTTCGTCCTATTAATATAATAAATTGATTACAAATTTATTTTAATTTATTAATTGCAAATCCGCATATAAAAAAGGCAACAATACAGGTTAAACTCAACCTAAACAAAAGTAATCCGCATAAATAAGCAATGTGTGAAATTGGATATGTATTATACAAAGTCAAAATATAGGCAGAAAATAAAGCAACAAGTAAAGAAATTTTAAAACCGTTTAGACATAACTTTTACAATTTTTTTATCTATATTTTTTACATCATTAAAAAAATTATTTAGCATTTGTAGTACCTCCCATATACAAATGTTAACATAATACAAACAGAAAATCAAAGGTAATTTATGGATGGAATTAATAAATCTTAAATTAAAAAGGTATAAAAAAACCAGCTTATAATCACTGGTTTATATTTTTAAGCACCTAATGTGTTTAACTTTTTTGCTATATTAGATTTCTTTCTAGAAGCTGTATTTTTTTTGATAACTCCTTTTGAACAAGCTGTATCAATTTTTTGAGTTGCAACTTTTAAAAGTTCTTCAGCTTTTTCTTTATTACCTTCTGCAACTGCAGCATCAAATTTTCTAACAGCTGTTTTATATTCAGATTTAATCATACTATTTTGCATAGTTTTTTTCTCGATAACACTAACTCTTTTTATTGCTGACTTGATGTTTGGCATTTTTGCACCTCCCTAAAGTAAAATAAATAATCACTTTTTCCATTTTAACATACACAGAAAGAATTTGCAAGCAAAAACTTAAAAAAATTGATTTTTTAGTAGAAGTATGGTATTATATATGTAAATACAAGCTTTGCTTGTTTCTTATATATTTACCCCATTTCTCAGGTAGAATTACCTGTTTATATATTATTAGATAGAAAATTACATTTTTTGGAGGTAAAAATATGGATTTTAAAACATTGGTAATCGTCATTTTGATGGTTCTGCTGGTCGCAAGTGCAATATACATCTGCTTTCTCGAAAGAGAAATTATGCAGCTGAAGGAAGCGGACATGATTGATGATATTACCAGTGATTATGGGGAAGAAGAAGTAGAAGAAAACTGCAAAATCTTGTACCTGTAATCCATAGGGAATTGCCAGCGTAAGCTGGCAGTTTTCTTATGCAAAAAACTTTACAAATTGATGTTGTTTTTATATAATAATTAAAGAGGCGATTTAATGAATGAAATTTTATTAAAGGCAAAAGATAATATGCTATTAAAAGAAAAGGAATTATGTGAATATGCTTGCAAATCTAGAGACGGAATACTACTAAAAAAAGATACCGAAGATATTAGACCAATATTTTTTAGAGATATAGACAGAATAATACATTCTTTGGGGTATGCAAGATATATAGATAAAACTCAAGTATACTCATTTGTACAAAACGACCATATAACAAGAAGAGTTTTACATGTGCAATTGGTATCTAAGATTGCAAGAACAATAGGAAGGAGTCTTAAACTTAACGAAGATTTGATAGAAGCAATAGCATTAGGACATGATATAGGCCATACTCCATTTGGTCATAAGGGAGAAAGTATACTAAATAATATATGCAAAGAAGAAAAAATAGGAGCCTTTTGCCATAATGCACAAAGTGTACGAGAATTACAAATGATGGAAAATTTGAATATAAGTTTACAAACGCTTGATGGAATATTAGCACATAATGGAGAAATTTTAATAAATAAATATACATATAATCCTAATAAAAGCAGGGAAGAATTTGAAGAGGACTTAGATAAAATATTTAAAATAGATGAATACAGTAAAAAAATAAAACCAATGACTCTAGAAGGCTGTGTTGTAAGGTTATCCGATATACTTGCATATATTGGCAGAGATATAGAAGATGCCATAAAAGTAGGTGTTATAAAAAGGACAGATTTACCTAAACGTGTAACAAATATACTTGGAAATACAAACTCTAAAATTGTAGATACATTAATTAAAGATGTAATTATAAATAGTTATGGAAAACCTTATTTAATGTTTTCAGATGAAGTGTTTACAGCTTTAATGGAACTAAAAGATTGGAATTATAAAAATATATATGAGTCAAATATAGCAAATAAAAATTATGAAAAAATAGATAAACTATTTAGACCATTATATAATAAATACCTAGAAAAATTACAAACAGGAGAATATAAAACAAATAAAGGAAATAACTTTTCTGAACAAAACCTATATGAATTTGTAAAAAAGATGTCTATAAGGCCAGATTTTAATATAAAAAGAACAATTATAGATTATATCGCAGGGCAAACAGATAAGTTTTTCCTAAATGAATGTAAAATTTATATAGGACTTGAAGATGTAGGAAATTTATATAAATAAAGTTACATAAATTATTCAAAAATGGAATATACTACTAGAAATATAAATTAGGAGTGAATAATTTGTGGAAAAGATAGATTTAGAATTAATAAAAAGTGTAATAAAAACAAAAATGGAGCTGGAAAATGCCAGCAAAAATTTTGAAATAGCAGAAGAGGAACTTATAGATTATTATTCATACCAAATAAAAGCAAATAAAGCGAAACTTAGTTATTTGATGAAACAAGCAAAAGAACAGGGCTATGAATTAGATATGATAAACGAACTAAAAATAAAAATACAAGAAAAAGAAGCAATTTAGAAGTAATAATTATTATATTAAAACATACAAATATAAAGGACAGGTTTTACAAAGTTATTTTGTAAAATATCAAATGAAAATTTAAATGTAAATAAAATGATTATAAGAAAAGGGGAGATTTTATGGAATTAACAAATATATTAATAGTATTAGGGTGTGCAATAGCATTTTTTATAATAGGAAAAATCTTTTTATTTCCGATAAAAAAAATATTAAAATTAGTTTTTAATACAATTATGGGTGGTGTTTTAATATACATAATAAACATTGTTGGAGCTAATTTTGGATTCCATATAGGTTTAAATGTAATAACTTCATTAATTGTAGGAATTTTAGGAATACCCGGAGCAATACTTTTAGTGATTCTACAATTTTTAATATAATATACATATAAAAAATAGATTTTTTCTTATAGCAAAAAATCTATTTTTTATGTAATAAGAACTTTTTTCAAAATTCCTATTACATGAAATATTTTAATTACTATTAACCTTAAGATTGGTTCCTTACAGTTCAAAATTATACTAAAACTTTTACCAAGGCATTATTTTATTTATCCAAATACTTGCAAATTTTAAATTTTGTGATATAATACTAAAGTTAAATTTATTAACTTATGAAAGGATTGAATAAAAATGAGCATAAAAGTAGAAAAAACAGACAAAACAAATGAAGCAAAAATAGAATTCACAGTTGAAGCAAATAAATTTGATGAAGCAATACAAAATGTATACAAAAAAAGTGCAAAATATTTTAAAGTACCAGGATTTAGAAATGGAAAAGCACCATTTAAAATGGTAGAAAAATTATATGGAATACAAATATTTTATGAAGATGCTTTTAATGAAGTAGCATCAGGAGTTTACGAAGACGGTATAAAAGAATCTGGATTAGAAGTGGTAAGTAAACCACAAATTGATATTGTTCAAATGGAATCTGGAAAAGATTTAATATTTACAGCAGTTGTACAAACAAAACCAGAAGTTACATTAGGAAAATATAAGGGTATAGAAATAAAAAAACATGAGTATACTGTATCTGATGAAGATGTTGAGCACGAACTAGAACATATGGCAGAAAAAAATGCAAGAATTGTTACAGTAGAAGATAGAGCAGTAAAAAATAAAGATATAACAGTAATTGATTTTGAAGGATTTGTAGATGGAAAACCATTTGAGGGTGGTAAAGCAACAAACTACGAATTAACAATAGGAAGTAATTCATTTATTCCAGGATTTGAAGACCAAATTATAGGAATGAAAATAGATGAAGAAAAAGATATTAAAGTAAAATTCCCAGAAGAATATTTTTCAAAAGAATTAGCTGGAAAAGATGCAACATTTAAAATAAAATTACATGAAATAAAGAAAAAAGAAATGCCAAAAATAAATGATGAATTAGCAAAAGATATTAGTGAATTTGATACAATTGAGGAACTAAAAAAATCAATAAGAGAAAGCAAAGAAAAACAAAACGAATCACAGGCAAAATTTGAAACAGAGGAAGATGCAATTGAAGCTGTTTGTAAAAATGCAAAAGTAGAAATTCCATCTGGAATGATAGATGCAGAAACTGAAAGCATGGAAAAAGATATGGAATCTAGACTTTCTTACCAAGGAATGAAATTAGATGACTATCTTCAAATGATTGGAAAAACAAGACAAGAATTTAAAGACGAATATAAACCACAAGCTGAAAAGCAAGTCAAATCAAGATTAGTATTAGAAGCAATAGCAAATGATGCTAAAATAGAAGTTACAGAAGAAGAAATTCAGGCAAAAATATCAGAAATGGCAAAAATGTATGGTCAAAAAGAAGAAGAAGTAAAAAATAATGAACATTTAACAAATTATGTTAAAGAAAATTTAAAAACAGAAAAAACAATTGAATTTATAGTATCAAACGCAAAAATAAAATAAAACAAAAAGGGGGCCGGTCTTTCTAAAAACTTGAAAAAACCTGCCCTAAATTTGTATTTTATATTATAAAAATTTAATTTTTAGGAGGTAATTATGGAAAAAAATAGTTTAGTACCATATGTAATTGAGCAAACAAGTAGAGGAGAAAGATCTTATGATATATTCTCAAGATTATTAAAGGATAGAATAATATTTTTAAGTGAAGATGTAAACCATGCAACAGCAAGTTTAGTAATTGCACAAATGTTATTTCTAGAGTCAGAAGATCCAGATAAAGAAATATCTTTTTATATAAACAGCCCAGGAGGATCTATTACAGACGGAATGGCAATTGTAGATACAATGAATTATATAAAATGCCCAGTAAATACAATTTGTATAGGGCTAGCTGCAAGTATGGGAGCAGTATTACTTGCTGCTGGAACAAAGGGAAAAAGAATGGCAACTGCAAATGCAGAAATAATGATACACCAACCATTAATATCTGGTGGACTTTCTGGGCAAGCAACAGAAATAAAAATACATGCAGACCATATGGTAAAAACCAGAGAAAAATTAAATAAATTTTTAAGTGAAAGAACAGGGCAAACATTAGAAAAGATAGAAGCAAACATAGAAAGAGATAATTTTATGACAGCGGAGCAAGCATTGGAATATGGTTTAATAGACGAAATATTAGATAAAAGAAAATAAAATTATATTTTATGGAAGGAGATAATAATGGCAAATAAAAAAATGAACAATAGTGTAAGATGTTCTTTCTGCGGAAAACCACAAGAAATGGTAAAAAAAATAATTGCAGGACCAAATGCATTTATTTGTGATGAATGTATAAATATATGTAATAATATTATAGATAGCGAAATGTATGAAGATGAACAAGGTTATGCAGATGTTAAATCTGAAAAAATACCAACACCAGCAGAAATAAAAGAAATATTAGATGAATATGTTATAGGGCAGAAAGAAGCAAAAAAAAACCTTATCTGTTGCGGTTTATAACCATTATAAAAGAATAAATTGTAAGGAAATTATAGATGAAGTAGAAATACAAAAAAGTAATGTATTACTTTTAGGACCAACTGGAAGTGGTAAAACACTTTTAGCGCAAACTTTGGCTAGAATTTTAAATGTTCCTTTTGCAATAGCAGATGCAACAACACTTACAGAAGCAGGATATGTTGGAGAGGATGTAGAAAATATTCTATTAAAATTAATACAATCAGCGGAATATGACATAGATAAAGCACAAAAAGGAATTGTATATATAGACGAAATAGATAAAATATCTAGAAAATCTGAGAACCCTTCAATAACAAGAGATGTAAGTGGGGAAGGAGTTCAACAGGCATTATTAAAAATAATAGAAGGAACAGTAGCATCTGTACCACCACAAGGTGGAAGAAAACATCCACATCAGGAATTAATACAAATAGATACAACAAATATTTTGTTTATATGTGGTGGAGCTTTTGAAGGACTAGAAAAAATCATAAAAGATAGAACTGGGAAAAAATCCATGGGATTTAATGCAAAAATAGAAAGCAAAAAAGAGCAACACACATATGAGGTGTTTAAGGAAATATTACCACAAGATTTGCTAAAATTTGGATTAATACCAGAGTTTGTTGGAAGACTTCCAATAATTGCTACACTTCAAGAATTAGACAAAAATGCGTTAATTGAGATTGTTACAAAACCAAAGAATGCTTTAGTAAAACAGTATAAGAAATTACTAGAACTAGATGGTGTAGAATTAGAATTTGAAGAAGATGCACTAAATGCAATTGTAGAAAAGGCAATAGAAAGAAATACAGGAGCAAGAGGATTAAGGTCTATAATAGAAGACATTATGAGAGATATTATGTTTGATATACCAACAAATCCTAAAATAGAAAAATGTATAATAACAAAAGATACAGTATTAAATAAAAAAGAGCCTAAATTGATAATAAATGAAAATAAGAAAAAAGAGCAACCTAAAGAGCAAACACAAATAAAAAAGAAAAAAGCAGGAGGAAATAAAACTGCATAACTTTAATATATAATACTATTTAGAAATAGATATAAAAAGTATGATAAAGCTTATGGAAAAAATAGAGGAGAAAATATGTTAGATACTATTTTAGATGCATTAATAGACAGTGTAAAAATATTACCATTTTTATTTATAACATATTTAATAATGGAATATTTAGAACATAAAACAAGTGAAAAAACAAAAAAAGCCATAAGAAAATCGGGAAAATTTGGACCAATAATTGGAGGCCTACTTGGAGCAATTCCTCAATGTGGATTTTCTGTATCTGCAACAAATTTATATGCAGGTAGGGTAATTACAATAGGAACTTTAATATCAATTTATTTATCAACATCAGATGAAATGTTACCAATACTAATCTCTAATGGAACAAATATTGGATTAATTATAAAAATAATTTCGATAAAAATTATTATTGGTATAATGGCAGGAATTTTAATAGATTTTATATATAGAAAGAAAAAGGAACAAGAAAATGAAAATATACATAGCTTATGTGAACATGAACACTGCCACTGTGAGGATGGAATAATAAAGTCTTCAATAAAACATACATTACAAATATTTATTTTTATATTAATTGTTTCAATAATATTAAATGTAATTTTGCAGATAGTTGGAAAAGAAACTTTGGCAGGATTAATGCTAAAAAGCCCAATACTTGGACCAATTTTATCAGGAATAGTTGGACTTATACCAAATTGTGCTTCATCAGTAATATTAACAGAACTTTTTATAAGTAATGTGATAGGTATGGGAACATTAATTGGAGGATTATTGGTAAATTCAGGATTAGGTGTAATAGTATTATTTAAAATAAATAAGAATCTTAAAGAAAACATAATAATAGTTTCTACATTATTTGCAATTGGTGTTATTTCAGGAATAATAATAGAGCTAATATAAAAGGCACTGATATTTACCAGGAACATATTCCAGAAATATATAATTTTAAAATATAGAATAAAACATAATACCAATTATTTTTGATATTATGTTTTTTTATGATAATAATATTAATAAGAAATGTATAAGAAAAAAATATTTTGTTCTATAAATGTAAAACTTGAATATAATAATTCTAGGTGAGATAAATGGTAAAAATGAAAGAAATGAATTCAGATGATACAAAAAATAATTTTACTAGGATAATAAAAGGTAGTATTATTTCGGTTGCACTTACACTTATATTATTATTTATATATTCTATATTTCTTACATATACAAAATTAAATGAAAACACAATACCATTATTTGTAATAGGAATTACAGCAATAAGCATTTTTATAGGCAGTTTAATAAGTTCAATACATATTAAAAAAAATGGAATTATAAATGGAACAATGGTAGGATTAATATATATAATTGCGATATATTTAATATCAAGTACAATAAGTAAAGATTTTTCTCTAAATATGTATTCTACAATTATGATAATATCAAGCATAATTGCAGGTGCTCTTGGTGGAATAATTGGGGTAAATAAGAAAAATTAAAAAAATTAGCAAACAGTATTGACATTTGCTAGAAAAAGGTATAGTATATTAGCAGTCATAAAAAATGACTGCTAATAATTTGGATTTTAAGGAGGAATGGTAATATGATAAAACCAGTAGCAGACAGAATTTTAATTAAAATGGTAGAAAATGAAGAAACAACTAAAAGTGGAATTATTCTATCAGGAGGAGCAAAAGAAAAGCCTCAAATAGCAAAGGTAATTGAGGTAGGTCCAGGAGCACATAATCCAGAAGGAAAAGAAATAAAAATGTTTATAAAAAAAGGAGATAAAGTAATAGTAAGTAAATATTCTGGAACAGAAGTAAAGTATGAGGGAGAAGATTACTTAATAGTAAGACAAGATGATGTACTTGCAACCATAGAATAAAAAGGTAGGCTAAATTTTACCTACTAAAAAATTAATAAAAAAGGAGATAGATAATATGTCAAAAGAAATTAAATTTGGTGAAGAAGCCAGAAAAAAAATGCTAGATGGAGTAAATACTTTAGCAAATACAGTAAAAGTAACATTAGGACCAAAAGGGAGAAATGTTGTATTAGATAAAAGTTTTGGAGCACCACTTATTACAAATGATGGTGTAACAATAGCAAAGGAAATAGAATTAGATGATCCTTATGAAAATATAGGAGCAAGACTTGTAAAGGAAGTTGCAACAAAAACAAATGATATTGCAGGAGATGGTACAACAACAGCAACTGTACTTGCACAAGCAATAATAAAAGAAGGAGTAAAAAATGTAGCAGCAGGCGGAGACCCTATGGCAATAAAAAGAGGAATAGACAAAGCAGTTGAAACAGCAGTACAAGGGTTAAAAGAAATAAGTTCAGAAATTAATGGAAAACAAGATATTGCAAGAGATGCAAGTATATCTGCAAATAACCCAGAAATAGGAGAATTAATTGCAGATGCAATGGAAAAAGTAAGTAAAGATGGAGTAATTACAATAGAAGAATCAAAAACTGCAACAACAGGATTAAATGTTGTAGAGGGAATGCAATTTGATAAAGGATATATATCACCATATTTTGTAACTGATACAGAAAAAATGGAAACAATAATGGAAAATCCATATATATTAATAACAGACAAAAAAATTGGAAATATCCAAGAAATATTACCACTTTTAGAAGCTGTTATGCAACAATCTGGTAAACTTGTAATAATAGCAGATGATATAGAAGGAGAAGCATTATCTACATTGGTTTTAAACAAATTAAGAGGAGTACTAAATGTAGTAGCAGTAAAAGCACCAGGATTTGGAGATAAAAGAAAAGAAATGTTAGAAGATATAGCTGTCCTTACAGGAGGAGAAGTTATAACATCAGATTTAGGATTAGAATTAAAAGATACAACTATTGAACAATTAGGAAAAGCAAAACAAGTAAAAGTACAAAAAGAAAATACAATAATAGTTGATGGTTTAGGAGATAAAGCAAAATTAGCTGATAGAGTAAAACAAATTAGAAGTCAAATAGAGGAAACAACAAGCGAATATGATAAAGAAAATTTACAAGAAAGATTAGCAAAACTTGCAGGAGGAGTTGCAGTAATAGAAGTTGGAGCAGCAACAGAGGTAGAAATGAAAGAGAAAAAATTAAGAATAGAAGATGCTTTATCTGCAACAAAAGCAGCTGTAGAAGAAGGAATTGTTTCAGGTGGAGGAACAGCATTAATAAATGTAATGCCAAAAGTAGAAAAAATGCTAGAAAAACTACAAGATGACGAAAAACTAGGAGCAAAAATAGTTCTAAGAGCATTAGAAGAACCACTAAGACAAATTGCAACAAATGCAGGGTTAGAAGGAGCTGTAATATTACAAAAAGTAAAAACAAGTGAAGTAGGAATTGGATTTAATGCTGCAAAAGAGGAATACATAGATATGAAAAAAGCTGGTATAGTAGATCCAACAAAGGTAACACGTTCAGCATTACAAAATGCCGCAAGTATTGCAGGAATGTTCTTGACAACAGAAAGTGTAGTAACAGACAAAAAAGAACCAAAATGCGAATGTGGTGGTCATGAGCCAATGCCAGCAGGAATGGATGGAATGTATTAATAAAAAATAATAAGGTTTAAAGTAATTTTAAACCTTATTTATTTTTAATTTAAAAAACCATGTTCTGTTAAAAAAATTATAGATTTTTACCAAAACGTAGAAAAAATAATCTTGACAAAATAAAAAAGATGGTGTTAAATAGAAATATAAAAAATAAACGAGGGAGGAAAAATATGTTTAAAGGAAAAGAACAAAAACAAGAAAAAAATAGGGGGATAACCTTAATTGC
>CALXUH010000070.1 GCA_944391645.1 uncultured Clostridia bacterium
ATAAAATCTTTTTCCCTGGGAGTTCATTTAAATAAGTAAAATCTTGAAATGTATTTTTTAAATATGTAGCCCATGAAAAATCTCCTGGCAATACAACTGTATCTTCTGGTTTTACTTTTGCTATCCAATTATTTTTTATTTTTTCTGCATGACCTTCCCAATTTTCTCCGAAGACGCTCATTGGCTTATCTTCTCCAAAGGAAAGGTGCAAGTCTGCAATTGTGTATATTGCCATTTATCTTATCCTTTCCATCCTGCATTTTAACTATAAAATATCGTCTTTTTATACATTTTATCATACTTATATTTTACTTTGTGACCTGTCCCTCAGTGGTGAATTTTCACCTCTGAGAACCGTCCCCAAATTTGGCACTGCATTTAAAGTTAAATCCGCCTTGTTACCGTCTAAGTATTGATAATATCCTGCTGAAGCAATCATTGCAGCATTATCTGTGCATAGAACAGGTTCTGGATAATAAATTTGATATCCTTGTTTTTGTAATTCTAAAAATTTTTTTCTAATGTATGAATTAGCAGACACGCCACCTGCTAATGCAATTTTCTTTATGTTTAATTTTTTTGATGCTTTTGATGTATTATCTATTAATTCTTCTGTTATTACTTTCTCAAAGCTAGCACACAAGTCTGCTTTGTTCATCTCTGGCATTTTATGATGTAAATTAATAACTGCTGTTTTTATTCCACTAAAGCTAAAATCCAAATTATCAAAGTGAGTTTTTGGAAGTTCAATAGTTGTTTTGCCTTCTTTTGCAAGTTCATCTACTTTTGGTCCACCTGGATATCCAATTCCAATTACTCTTGCGACTTTATCAAATGCTTCTCCCACGGCATCATCACTAGTCTTTCCTAATATTTCAAATTCTGTATAGTCTTTAATATGCATTAGATGTGTATGTCCTCCTGAAATAACTAAGCATAAAAATGGTGGCTTTAAATCTGGATGAGTAATATAGTTAGCTGCAATATGGCCATGAATATGATTAGTAGCAACTAACGGCTTATTCAGTGCATAACTTAATGCTTTTGCATAAGATATACCAACTAATAAAGCACCTACTAAACCCGGGCCATAAGTGCATGCAATCGCATCAATTTCTTCCATTGTAATATTAGCTTCTTTTAATGCTTGTCCTACCACATTAGAAATAGCTTCAATATGATTTCTAGAAGCTATTTCTGGCACTACTCCTCCAAATTGTTCATGTATTTTAATTTGAGAATTAATAACATTAGAAAGAACCTCTCTTCCATTTTTTACAATGGCAGCCGAGGTTTCATCACAACTTGATTCAATTCCTAATATATATGTATCTTTCATTTAGTTCCTCACACTAAAAATAATTATTATATTTTTGTTAGTCTTTAGAAAGAAATATAATGTATCTTCTAAGCTGATAAAATTAATATTTCTTAAAAGGAAAATAACAAAAATATCCATCCGACAAGTGAACTAATTCCATTAGTAATAACTTCAATAATTGGTGTAATTATCATGCTAGAGATAGGTGTAATCCAAACAATTAAAAATATGATATAAAATAATTGTGTGTGTTCTTCAAACCATCTTTTAGCATTATACGATAAAAATGCCATTAATATTTTAGAACCATCTAATGGAGGTAATGGTATTAAGTTAAATACACCTAATCCCACATTCACTAGTACTGTATATTCTATCATTGTTCTAATAATAGTTCCAATTTCTGTAGTATATGCAAAACTGGTTGCAAAAGTTATAATAGAATAGTATATAATTGTAAATATAAATGCTAAAATAAAATTCATTAATGGTCCTGCAAATGCCACAATAGCTTCTCCTGTACGTGCTGATACTTTTCGTGTAAAATTATTTGGATTAATTTGTACTGGTTTTCCCCATCCAATATGAGCAAAAATCAACATAACTACTCCAATAGGATCTAAGTGGGCAAAAGGATTTAAACTTAATCTTCCTTGATTTTTGGCTGTATCATCTCCTAATTTATATGCTGCGAAAGCGTGAGCATATTCATGGAAGGTAATAGCTACTAATACTCCTGGTATTGTTAGCAAAATGCTTAATATATTAAACCCTCCGGTTAAAAATGCTTGCTATAACAATGACTGCTAAAAAAATATATAAATATCTTGTATCAATATACATGTAAACAGCTACCTTTCTTTTTGATATTTACTCCCTTTTACATTCCAAAATATTTATTTTTAAAATCAATCCAAAGGTTTCATTGTTGGGAACAATAACACATCTCTAATTGATGCTGAATCTGTTAATAACATTACTAAACGGTCAATTCCCATTCCCATTCCACCTGTTGGAGGCATACCATATTCTAATGCAGTAATAAAGTCATCATCCATCATATTTGCTTCTTCATCTCCGGCATCTCTTGCCTCAACTTGTTTTTTAAATCTTTCATATTGATCAATTGGATCATTTAATTCAGAGAAAGCATTTGCATATTCTCTTCCACCAATAAATAGCTCAAATCTTTGAGTCATTTGTGGATTATCAGGATATTTTTTTGCAAGTGGGGAATTTTCAATAGGATACTCATATACAAAAGTTGGATTTTTTAATGTTTCTTCAACTTTGGCATCCCAAATTTGTGCAATAATATCTCCTCTAGTAATTTTAATTGGGTCTAACTCTACGTGTAATTCTCTTGCTATTTTTTGAGCTTCTTCATCACCATTTGCTCTAGCTTCTGCTTGTTTCTTTAATCT
>CALXUH010000071.1 GCA_944391645.1 uncultured Clostridia bacterium
AGAACAAAAAGATAAAAGAGAAGAAGAAATAGAACATGTAAAAAAAGCCTTAGAAACCACTAATACAGATTCAATAAAAGATGCAACAGAAAAACTAACAACAGTATTTTATCAAATGTCTGAACAACTATATAAGCAAAATGCTGCAAACCAAAATGCAGGAGCAAATGAAGAAAATCCATCAGATGGTAATGTTTATGATGCAGACTATAAAGTAGAAGATGATGGAAATAACAATAATTAATTTATAAAACCAGTTAAAACTGAGCTATAAAATATGGGCTGGTTCTTTGCGCTAGCCCATACAATTTTTAATTATTTGTGTAATATAATTTAATTATAGAAATAATTAAAAATAATTTTAGGAGGAAAAAATGGCACAAAAAAGAGATTATTATGAAGTGTTAGGAGTTACAAAAACAGCAACAGACGAGGAAATAAAAAAGGCATATAGAAAACTTGCAAAAAAATGGCATCCAGATGCAAATCCAGATAATAAAAAAGAGGCAGAAGAAAAATTTAAAGAAGTATCTGAAGCATATGAAACATTATCAAACCCTCAAAAAAGAAAAATGTATGATCAATTTGGACCAGATGGACCACAAGGATTTGGAAATGCAGGAAATGGTGGATATTATTCATATTCTACATCTGGCTTTGATGGTTTTGATGGATTTGGCGATTTTGGTGATATTTTCTCATCTATTTTTGGAGGTGGAGTTGGATTTGGAGGAAGAACATCATCTGCTAGAACTAGAAATGCTCCAAGAAAAGGTAGAGATATAAAATATGGTATAGATATAACATTTGAGGAAGCATATAAGGGAGTAAAAAAGGAAATATCTATTTCAAGAGATGAGGAATGTCCAACATGCCACGGTAATAAAGCAAAGCCAGGAACAAAATCTGTAACTTGTAGAATGTGTAATGGAACTGGAACAGTTACACAAACTGTAAAAACAATACTTCGGACAAATGCAAACAACTAAGACATGCCCTACATGTGGAGGAGAAGGTACTATAATAGAGGAAAAATGTCCAGAATGTAGAGGAAAAGGAAGAATAAGGAAAATTGTAAAATTATCTGTTGATATTCCAGAAGGAATTAGCAATGGGCAGGCAGTTGTATTAAGAGGAGAAGGAGAACCAGGAACAAATGGAGGCCCTAGAGGAGATTTATATATTTCAGTAACAGTTCGTAACCATAAAATATTTACAAGACAGGGAGATAATGTGATTTGTGAAATACCAATTACTTTTACACAGGCAACATTAGGAGCGGAGTTAAAAATACCTATGGTAGATGGAACAGAAGAAAAATATAAAATTCCAGAAGGAACTGCCTCTGGCACTAAGTTTTCAATTAGAAATAAGGGATTTAAATCTGTAAATGGAAGCTGGAGAGGAGACCTAGTATTTACAGTAACAGTACAAATTCCAAAGAAATTAACAGTAGAGCAAAGAGAACTTTTAATGCAACTTGCAAAAACAATGAATGAACAACCACCTGTAAGAAAAAGAGGAATATTTGGATAAATATTATAGGTACATCTAAAATTAGATAAAATCTAATTTTTAGGTGTATTTTAATTTTTATATATAGATAATAACAAAAAATATAAAAAAACTATTGCTTTTTTTGTATAAAAAAATATATAATATATAAGTACGAGATTACAAGGAGGACGACACATGAAAAAATACTTTGGAACAGACGGAATTAGGAGAATTGCTAATACTGAACTAACACCAGAATTAGTATATAAAGTTGCAAAAGCAGGTGCATATGCATTATCAAAACATACAAATAAAACACCAACTATATTAATTGGAAGAGATACAAGATTATCTGGTACATTAATAGAAAGCGCTATGACAGCAGGATTTTTAAGTTATGGTGCAAATGTAAAACAATTAGGAGTTATACCAACACCAGGAGTAGCATATTTAACAAAAAGATTGAAGGCTGATGCAAGTGTTGTTATATCTGCATCACATAATACATACGATTTTAATGGTATAAAATTTTTTAGCAATAAAGGTATGAAGATACCAGATGAAATAGAAGAAGAAATAGAAGAAATCATAGATAGCGGAAAATTAGAAGAATTAACTGCAAATTCTGATAAAATAGGTGTTTCAGAAGATAGAAGAGATTTAATAGAAGAATATATATTTTTCTTTAGAAAAATATTTGAAGAAAATATGGAAAACTATAATAAAGAAAACTTTATTGTAGGATTAGATGTTGCAAATGGTGCAACTTATAAAGTGGCAGAACAGGTTTTAAAAAAATTAGACATTAATTATGAGATAATTAATAATGAACCAAATGGAATAAATATTAATGATAATTGTGGTTCAACACATCTAGATAATCTTAAAAAACTAGTAGTAAAAAAACACTTAAGCTTAGGTATTGCATATGATGGAGACGGAGATAGATGTTTGGCTATAGATGAAAACGGCAATGAAATTGATGGTGACACAATAATTGCGATATTTGCTAACTATTTAAATGAAAAAGGAAAATTAAAAAAGAACACAATAGTTGCAACAGTTATGAGTAACTTAGGTTTAAAAAAATTCTCTGAAAATAATAACTTAAATTTTGAAGAAACAAAAGTTGGAGACAGATATGTTCTTGAAAAAATGCTTAAAGAAGATTACAATTTAGGAGGAGAACAATCTGGACATATAATATTACTAGACTATAATCCTACTGGAGACGGGATATTAACTTCTCTAATGCTAATACAAATAATGTTGGAAAAACAAAAAAAATTATCAGAGCTTTGCAAAATTATAAAGAAATATCCTCAAGTTCTTATAAATGTAAAGGTAAATAATGATAAAAAAGAAAATTATAAAACTGATGAACAACTACGGAAGAAAAATAAAAGAAATACAAGATAATCTAAAAGATAATGGAAGAGTGCTTGTTAGAGCATCAGGGACAGAGCCAATTATAAGAGTTATGATTGAAGGCGAAAATCAATCAAATATTGAAAAACAAGCGCAAGAATTAGCGGATTTAATAAAAATTAAATTAAATTAAATAACAAAAGAAGGAGGAATGAATATGTTTCTATTAAATACTATTCAACCATTTACAGTATTATTATTGTTAACAGCAACCATTTTATTAATTTTCCTTGGAAAAGAAATAAAAAAGCCTGCAGTACCTGCAATAGCACTAATAGCATTTTTAATATTACTAGTAGTTCATTCTATACAATTATGTATGCAAAGTTATGCAGAATACTATGTAAATATTAGATATTGTATTGCATTTGAATTGTCAATGGTATTTGTAACATTTTTCTCATACTTATGGATTGATGATATTGCTAGTAAATTTTACAAGAAAAAAAGTGTTGACAATAGTTTAGACTGGTTTTGGAAACAAATTTAAATAAAAAGGCGCAAATAATTGCGCCTATTATAATATAAAATAGGGAGTAATATATGAAAGACACAATTATAATTGTAGAAGGACCACAAGGTGTTGGAAAAACAACATTTACAAATTATCTAAGAGAAAAAATAGTAGCATCAGATTTATATAGACTTACAGGAATAAAAGACAAAACTAAAACAGGGTATGAAAAAATAAAAAAGAAATATCTAAAGTTACTTGAATATATTGAAAACTGTGAAGATGTAAATATGATATTTGATAGAACCTTTTTTTCTGAGGAGATATATAGTAGATTAGGTTTTAAACCATATTCATTTCATGAATTATATAAAGAATTACTAAATAAACTTGATAATCTAGATTTTGAAATTTATCTAGTAGTACTATACTTAGAAAATGAGAGTGCATACGAAAAGAGAATACAAAGAGATAAAGGCGTTTATCAAAAATTTTCAGTTAAAAGTAGTATAGAACAACAAAAAGAATATCTAAAATTAGCTGATGAGGTTAAAAAACAAACTAAAAATATTAAGGTAATAGAATTTAGTACTGATGACAGAAAAAAATATAAGGAAAATATAGATAAACAATTTGGATATTTGTTCAAATAATAAAGGTGATAGGTATGAGAATACGGATTTTTTGGAGGTAGTTTTAATCCCCCCTCATATATACATATTAATCTTGCTAAAGCAATACTTAATAATTTTAATTTGGATGAAATAATATTCGTTCCAGTTGGAGACTATTATGAAAAAAATGGTTTAATAACATCAAAACATAGATACAATATGCTTAAATTGGCAATAGAAAATATAAAAGAAATGGGAATAGAAACTATTGCGATAGAATCTACAATAAAGTTATATGCCATAGATACATTTAAATTGATAAAAGAAAAATATAAAAATGATGATATATATTTTATTATGGGTTCTGATAATTATAGAAAAATTCCTACATGGAAAAACTACAAAGGCTTAATAACAAATAATAAAATAATTGTTATAGAAAGAGAGAGAAGGGAAATAAGAGATAATAGTCACGAAAATATAATTAACTTTATACCTAAAAAGATAGAACCAATAAATTCAACTGAGATTAGAAAAATGATAAAAAATAAGGAAAAGGAAGAAGTAAAAAAATATGTAAATGAAAATGTATATAAATATATACAAAAAAATAATTTGTACTTGACTTAGATAATTTGTAATAATTTATATGAAAAAGGCTCCTATATGGAGCCTTTTTTTATATAAATAAATTTAAAAAGCTTAAAGATAATGAAATTAAAAATGATTTTATAGAAACTTTTATGCTTTTCTTAAACATTGCTTGCGCAACAAAAAGCCTACGTTCTTTAAGTTCAACTAAGGCGGTACATTCTTCTACATTTTCTTTTGTAATAATATTATTTTCTTCAGAAATAATATTTACATTTTCATTAGAATCAATATCTATATCAGAAGACATTAATTCATTACTTGTAGCTTCTAAATTATTTCCTTTGTTATCTAAATTATTTGAATTGTTAGTGTTTTCATAAATTAAATTATAATTGTTAATTTCTTCAAATGTTTCTTCATCCAAGGCAAGCTTCATAATATTCACACCCTTAATTCTTTAGTATACGTAAATTTAATTGAATTATAACATTACATAAAATAAAAAGCAAATAAAATCAGAAAAAAATATAAAAAATTATAAAAAGATAGAATTATGTAAATATATAAAAAATAGTATAATCGAAATAAAGAATATAAGGTTTGTCCATAAAAATATATATAGAAAAAGGTAAAATTTTACAAAAACTATTTACAAATTTGATTTTCCGTAATATAATTATGATGCTAAAAATAAAAAAAGGAGGGCATATTAATATGCAAAATTTAAATTTAAAATTAAAATTAATTTTCTTAGTAGGAATATTTGCATTAATATTGTTACTAGGAGTACCTGTAAATGCAGCAAATGAAAATATACAATTAATTAAACAATCAGATACAGATTATTTAATTTACATAAATGGACATTTACAAGAAACATTTGAATTTGCATTTTCAGATGACAGTACTGCAGATAAAGAAACCCTAACATATTTATCAGCAGCAACAGATTCAAAAAACAAAGGAAATTACATTGCATATATCAACCAATATACAACTCAAAAACAATATATGTGGGCAAGAGATACAGAAGGAACATATTTTGTAGAAGGTGTAGAATTAGATTTAAGCAGTGCAATTCTAGCAGAACAATTATCTGATATTCAAAATGTAACAAAAAAAATAGCAGTAGATACAACACAAGTAAAAGAAGAAGAAAAAGAAGTAAATGGAAATACAGTAACTGTTACAACAGGAAAAGTTGTATTTATTAATGAAGGCAACTATGAATATCAAATAATCAAACTACCAAATACAACCGAATATAATGAATTGATGGATTTGGCTGAAAGAATAGCAAAAATTAATACAGAAACAGATATGTATACAAAATTAGAACTATATACAAAATTTAATACATTATATAGTAAGCTATCATCAGAACTTTCTGAAGAAAATTGGATTGATGTACAAAACCAAGAAATACTTCAACCAGAAGATACAAAAAATGGTGATAAATATGTTCTTTGGATTAGGGAAGGAAATGTTATTGATGCACAGTTTTTAACTTCTAAATATGTTGAAGAAAAAGTTACTGAAAAAATAGAAGTAATGTTACCATTAACTTATGACAATAATACATTATTAATTGTACTTGTAATTCTTATAGTTGCAACAGTAATAGTAAGTATTAGAATAAAAAGCCTAAAAAAAGAAGATAAATAGGCGGGGATTAAATATGAGCAAATTAAATATTTACAGAGCATTAAGAATTATATTAATTATTGCAACTATTATTGTGGCACTTTTGGTTGTAAGAAAATTTTACAATGAAAGTCAAACAGAAAAATTAGCCAAAGAAGT
>CALXUH010000072.1 GCA_944391645.1 uncultured Clostridia bacterium
AATAAAAAAATAAATATAGAATTTATTGATTAGGGTTGTTAATATGAAAGAATATTTTGAAGTAGGTCAAATTGTAAATACAAATGGATTAAAAGGATTTGTGAAAATAAACCCTTTTACAGATAATATAAAGGAATTTGAAACTTTTGATAGCATATATGTTCAAGAAAAAGACAATCTAGTTGAATATAAAATCGAAGCAGTTAGGTATGTTAAACAAATGGTTTTAATAAAACTTAAGGGAATAGATAATATTGATATGGCAGAAGCTCTCAGAAATTTATATGTTAAAGTAAAAAGAGATTCATTACCTAAATTGCAAAAAAATTCTTATTATATTGCTGATTTGCTTGAATGTGATGTATATACAGTTGATGGCGATGTTTTAGGTAAAATGGATGATGTATTTAAGACAGGAAGTAATGATGTATATGTTGTAAAAAGTACAGAAGGAAAACAAATACTATTACCTGCGATTAAGGATGTAATACAGAATATTGATATTAATAATAAAAAAATCATAGTAAAATTAATGGAAGGTTTATTGTAAATGAAAATAGACATTTTAACACTTTTTCCAGAAATGTTTGAACCATTACAAAAAAGTATTATTGGAAGAGCATGCAAAAAAGGTTTAATAGAACTAAATATAATTAATATTAGAGATTTTTCCACAGATAAACACCAAAAAGTTGATGATACACCATATGGTGGTGGAGCAGGTATGGTTATGAAACCTGATGTTGTATATAAGGCATTTAAAAGTTTAAATACGAAAAATGCAAAAACAATATATTTATCTCCACAAGGGAATATATTAAACCAAAAAAAAGTAAAGGAATTAAGTAGTGAAGAAAATATAATTTTGCTATGTGGACATTATGAAGGAATTGATCAAAGAGTTATAGACGAAATTGTAGATGAAGAAATATCAATAGGAGACTATGTATTAACAGGAGGAGAATTACCTGCAATGGTTTTAGTTGACAGTGTTAGCAGATATATAAGTGGTGTACTAAGTGAAAAATCTACAATAGAAGAATCCTTTGCAAATGGGCTTTTAGAATATCCACAGTATACAAGACCAGAAATATTTTTAAATAAAAAAGTACCTGAGGTTTTACTATCTCGGAAATCATAAAAAAATTGAAGAGTGGAGAAAACAAAAATCTATAGAAATCACGAAGCAAAAAAGACCAGATTTACTTATAGAAAAATAAAAGTTAAATATAGAAAAAGGAAGGAGGATATCATAAATGGATATCATTAAATCAATTGAACATGAACAAATGAAAAATAAAATTCCAGAATTAAAAGTAGGAAACACAGTAAAAGTTCATGTAAGAGTTAAAGAAGGAAACAGAGAAAGAATCCAAGTTTTTGAAGGAACAATTATAAAAGTACAAGGTGGAGGAGTTAATCAAACATTTACAGTAAGAAGAATTTCTTATGGTGTTGGTGTAGAAAAAACATTTTTAGTACACTCTCCAGCAGTTGAAAAAGTAGAAGTAGTAAGAGTTGGTAAAGCAAGAAGAGCAAAATTATTCTATTTAAGAGAAAAACTTGGAAAATCTGCAAAAACTAAGGAAAAAGTTGGAGCAAAAATTGAGACTAAAGAAGTTGTTTTAAAAGAAGAAATGACAGACAATTCTGCTGAAGTTCCAGAAGAATCTGTAGTTGAAACAGAAAAACCAGTTGTAGAAGAAAATACTAATACAGAAAAAGAAGAAACAACAAAATAGAAATAAAAGTATAGTATGAAAATAAGTAGGAATTGCAAGTTGAAGGTAATTCCTACTTTTGTAATATATAAATAAATAGTACATATAATTAAACATGATTATTTTAGGAAGCCAAACTCTAAAAAAAATAATTTTGTACATTATAACAATAGTAGGAACAATATCTGCTATTTTTTTTATAATGGATAGGAGCAATGAGGCAAACTCGTCAGGAGATTATGCAAAAAGTAAGTACGAAATCTTGGTTGATGTTGAGGAATCTATACTATATCTAATTCAAAATAAAGAAATAATAAAAACTTATTCATGTTCTGGAGGAAAGTGGAATACGCCATCACCGATAGGAACATGGGAAATAATTGAAAAGGATACATGGGGGGAAGGATTCCGGAGGAAGATGGATGGGATTTAATGTACCATGGGGAAACTTCGGAATACATGGAACACTTGACCCTTACTCAGTAGGGTGGGCAAGCTCACATGGATGTATAAGGATGAATAATGATGATGTTGCAGAATTATATGATATTGTTTCTATAGGAACTAAGGTAATAATTGTAAATGGTGTTTACAGGGAGTTCGGAACAGGTTTTAGAAATTTAAAATCTGGAATGTATGGCTCAGATGTAATGGAAATTCAGAAAAAATTAAAGGAATTAGGTTTTTTTTATGGAACACCTAATCGGAAAATTTGGTTCAGAAACAGAAAAAGCTGTAAAAAATTATTGTAAAGCTAACGGCTTATATGTAAGAAAAACTATAGATATAGAATTACAAAAACATATGGGATTTTATTTAATGGATTAATAAAAAGGTAAAAAAATAATTAATTTTGTTGAAAAAAATACTCCTTATGTTATAATAATAATATGGGAGTGATGTGAATGAAAAATAAAAAATTAATGTACATTATAATACCAGCAGGAATTGCGATAGTAATATTGCTTACAATTGTATGCTTTTTAGCTTTAAATGGTACATCTAAAAACATATTTAAACATTCAATAAATAATTTATTTAAATTTATTGAAAATAATGAAGAACAATATACTACAGTAAAAGGCAAAATGGATTTTTCTGCAAATATTGAATCAGATGATGAAGAAATTCAGGCTTTAAACAATTTACTAGATGAAGCTAATATAAGCCTTGGAGTTGAAGCAGATACTACTAATATGATAGTAAATGAAAATATTAATATTACATATAATAATGAAAGTTTACTAAATGCAATACTTGTGTTACAAGACCAAAAAGGATATATATGTTTACCAGATTGGCTAGATAAATATATTGAATTATCTGAAGATGAGATAGAATATTCTGATTTAACGTCATATTTTAACAAAACAGCTACACTAGATCAAAACAAACTAATAAAAGCAATACAAGAAGAATTGACAAAGGAAGTATTAAATCAGGAAATCGTTAAAGAAAATACTGCAATAAATCTAGATGGAAAATCAACAAAGGTTAAAGCATCAACACTAAGTTTAAAAGGAGAACAAATTAATACTTTTACTATAAACATATTAAATAATTTAAAAGCAAACGAAAATTTTCAAAATTCACTTGGAGATTTTAAAGACGACGTATTAGTCATTATAGATGATATGATACAAAATATAGATGAAACAGAAAACATGGAATATATATTTACAATTTATACTAAGGGAATTTTTAATAAGTTTGTTGGATTATCTTTAAAATGTATAGATAATGAGTATAATGAAACAACAGGTTTGGATATAGTAAAGCATAATGATAATAAATATGAATTTGTAAGCTATAACAAGCATGACGACGAGATAGAAGAAGATTTTAAACTTATTATTGAAGACAAAAAAGAAAACAGAAAAAAAGGAATTATGACTATTACAGCAATTGCTGAAGAAAATGAATTTGTTATAACGTATAATTATGAAAAGAAGGATAATCAAACTATTTTTGAGATATCTACTGAAATAGAAGGAGTAGGCATTGTAATTTCAGGCAATATAGAAGCAAATGGTGAAAATTACAAAGGAAATATAGTAGTTGCAATAACAGAACAAAATATTGGAAAACTTAATTTAAATTGTGTATATGATTTTACTTATAATACGGAAGTTCAAAAAGTAGATGTGGGAAATGCAGTATTAATAGATGAATTAACTGAGAATGACCAAGAAGAATTTATGACAAATTTACAAAATTCACCATTATATCAAATTTTAGAGCAAAGTAATTTAATAAATAATGTAATAACTACGACAGACAATAAAGCAGAAGTGAATTTAGGAGAATATAAGGTAAAATACTCTCTTCCAGCAAATTTTGATGCGTCAAACTACAATTCAGATGATATGAAAATGTATATGGATGATAATTATAATTCAGTATATGTATATATAGATTCAAACAATATAGATACATATATGAATAATTTAGAAGAAGATTATATTTTATCATCTTCATTATATAAAAACCAAAAAATTACTGACGAGAAAAAATATACTGTAAATGATAATGAATATAGATTTAGAACCATAACATATGAAGACGAATATGGCTCATATATAAATTTATATTTTGCATATGAATTAGATGATGAATATTATTATGCAGTAGAAGTTGAAACAGAAGGAGAAAATATTTCAATGGATATTATAAAATACTTTTTAGATATTATAGTCGAAAAATAATATAAAAATTTCATTAAAAAGGATTGACAGGCTCTAACATAATATGGTATTATTATAAGGCACATTTTACGTTCGTATAATAAGTGCACATAAAATAATAAAATATTAGATGGTGATTAAAATAGAAAATAATGTAATTTTAATAAGTTAAAATTAATAAAAGTGTAGGGATATAATTAATTTATATCTAAATAGATAAAAATCTAACTACACTTTTTTACTTTTGTTATTTATAATTTAAAGGAAGAGGAATTAAATTTAATCTAAGATTATTAAAAACAAAATCGCTTAGGGCAGTACGATTTTGCAAGTAAATAAAACATTTTATTTTTAAGAAGGACTTTCTTTAAAAAATATATCCTGCTCAAAAAAAAACGAATTTATGTTATTTAAATTCACAATAAAGAAATAGGGAGTTGATTTACTTTGTTAACAGACATGGACATAGGAAAAGCAAAGAGAAAAAGCTTTGCAAGAATAGGTGACTACATAGACATACCAAATTTAATTCAAGTACAAAAAGATTCTTATAATTGGTTCGTTAAAGAAGGCTTAGGAGAGGTACTAAAAGATATTTCACCAATTATTGATTACACAGGAAATTTAGTTTTGGAATTTTTTGACTACTATATGGAAGAAAAAACAAAATATTCATTAGAGGAAGCAAAAGAAAGAGATGCAACATATTCTACTAGATTACATGTAAAAGTAAGATTAATAAATAGAGAAACAGGGGAAATAAAAGAGCAGGAAATTTACTTGGGTGATTTCCCACTTATGACAGATAGCGGAACATTTATTATAAATGGTGCAGAAAGGGTTGTTGTAAGCCAATTAGTTAGATCTCCAGGATGCTATTATGAATCTGATTATGATAAAACTGGGAAAAAATTATATAAAGCTACTGTTATGCCAATACGTGGAGCATGGCTTGAGTATGAAACAGATGCAAATGATGTGTTTTATGTAAGAATAGATAGAACAAGAAAATTACCTGTAACAACGCTATTAAGAGCTATTGGATTAGAATCTGATGAACAGATAATAAACCTATTTGGTGAAGATGAAAAAATCCTTGCAACTATTAACAAAGATACAGTAAAAAATGTAGATGAAGCAATTGTAGAAATATATAAAAAGTTAAGACCAGGCGAGTTACCAACTGTTGATGCTGCAAAAAATTTGTTTAACAATTTATTCTTTGACCCAAGAAGATATGATTTAGCGAAAGTAGGAAGATTTAAATTTAATAAAAAATTAAGTCTTTCTTCAAGAATAGAAAATAAAGTAGCTTTCAATGATATTATAAATGAGGAAACTGGAGAAGTATTGGTGGAAGCTGATAATGTAATAACTCCAGAAACTGCAAAAAAAATTCAAAATTCTGGTATAAATATTGTAGATGTTAAAGTAAATGATAAAAAGGTAAGAATTATTGGAAATGGAACAGTTGATATTCATGAATTTGTAGAATTAAAAAATTTACATGTAAAAGAACAGGTCAATTATGAAGTTCTAAAAAACATATTAGAAAACACAGATGAAAGTGAAATAGAAAAAGTAATTGAAGAAAGAATGGAAGAATTAGTACCAAAACATATTGTAACAGAAGATATGATAGCTTCTATTAATTATTTGTTAAATTTACAATATGATTTAGGTAATGTAGATGATATTGACCATTTAGGAAACAGACGAATTAGATGTGTTGGAGAATTACTACAAAATCAATTTAGAATTGGTTTAACAAGATTAGAAAGAGTTGTAAGAGAAAGAATGACAATACAGGATTTGGATGTAATTACACCACAAACATTAATTAATACAAAACCAATTACATCAGCAATTAGAGAATTTTTTGGAAGCTCTCAGTTATCACAATTTATGGACCAAACAAACCCTCTTTCAGAATTAACACATAAAAGAAGAATTTCAGCATTAGGACCAGGTGGACTTTCAAGAGAAAGAGCAGGATTTGAGGTACGTGATGTTCACTATACACATTACGGTAGATTATGCCCAATAGAATCCCCAGAAGGACCAAATATTGGACTTATCTCAGCACTATCAACATTTGCAATTATAAATGAATATGGCTTTGTTGAAACACCATTTAGAAAGGTAGACCCAAAAACACATAAAGTTACTGATGAAGTTATATATATGACTGCAGATGAAGAAGATGGACATATTATAGCACAAGCATCAGAACCACTTGATAAAGATGGTAAATTTATAAATAAAAAAATAAAAGTAAGATATTTAGATGAAATAATTGAAGTAGGAGCAGATAAGGTTGATTTTGTTGATGTATCTCCAAAACAATTAGTTTCTGTTGCTGCTGCTATGATTCCTTTCCTAGAGCATGATGACGCTAACCGTGCATTAATGGGAGCAAATATGCAACGTCAAGCTGTACCACTTATGATTACAGATTCGCCAATAGTTGGAACAGGTATTGAATATAGAGCTGCAAAAGACTGCGGAATAACAGTTATTGCAAAACAAGATGGTGTTGTTGAAAAGGTAACAGGTGACGACATTACAATAAAAACAAAATCAGGGTTAGATACATATAAATTACGTAAATTTAAAAGAACAAATGGTGGAACATGTATAAATCAAAAACCAATAGTTGTAAAAGGAGAAAAAGTAAAAGCAGGAGATGTTATTGCAGATGGACCTTCTACACAAAATGGAGAAATGGCTTTAGGAAAAAATGTACTTATCGCTTTTACAACATGGGAAGGTTACAACTATGAAGATGCTATTTTGTTAAGTGAAAGATTAGTAAAAGAAGATGTATATACATCTATACATATTGAAGAATACGATTGCGAATGCCGTGATACAAAACTTGGTGCAGAAGAAATTACAAGGGATATTCCAAATGTTGGGGAAGACAGCTTAAAAGATCTTGATGAAAGAGGAATTATAAGAATTGGTGCTGAGGTTAGACCTGGAGATATTTTAGTTGGAAAAGTTACTCCAAAAGGAGAAACTGAACTTACTGCAGAAGAGAGACTATTACGTGCTATATTTGGTGAAAAAGCAAGAGAAGTAAGAGATACATCATTAAAAGTACCACATGGTGAAGCAGGAACAATAGTTGATGTAAAAATATATACAAGAGATAATTCTGAAGAACTTCGGACCAGGAGTAAATGAAGTAATAAGAGTTTACATAGCTCAAAAAAGAAAAATATCTGTTGGAGATAAGATGGCCGGACGTCATGGTAATAAGGGTGTTGTTTCAAGAATATTACCAGTTGAAGATATGCCATTTATGCCAGATGGAACTCCGGTAGATGTAGTATTAAATCCATTAGGTGTACCTTCGCGTATGAACCTAGGACAAGTTTTAGAGGTTCACTTAGGTGCAGCTGCAAGATTACTTGGATTAAAGGTTGCAACACCAGTATTTGATGGTGCTTCAGAAGAAGATATTGAAGAACTATTAAAACAATCTGGATTATCTGAGGATGGAAAAACAATTCTTTATGATGGTAGAACAGGTGAACCATTTGATAAACCAATTACAGTTGGTGTAATGTATATGTTAAAACTACATCACTTAGTTGATGATAAAATACATGCTCGTTCTACAGGCCCATATTCACTTGTAACACAACAACCTCTTGGAGGTAAAGCACAATTCGGTGGACAAAGATTTGGAGAAATGGAAGTTTGGGCATTAGAGGCATATGGAGCTGCATACACACTTCAAGAAATACTAACTATAAAATCTGATGATGTTGTAGGTAGAGTAAAAACATATGAAGCAATTGTAAAAGGAGATAATGTACCAGAACCAGGTGTACCAGAAAGCTTTAAAGTATTAATAAAAGAATTACAAAGTTTAGGATTGGATGTTCGCCTATATTCTAAGGATAATGAAGAGTTGGAACTTAAAGAAAATATAGAAGAAGGAATAGATTTTAATTTAGATGAAAGAGAAGCTATTCCAGAACCAGAGGAAGTCATTTTAGATGATGAAGAATTAAATGATGACTTTATAAAAGATGAAATTCTTTTAGAGGATGAAGATGATAATGATCTTCTTGAAGATGAAATAGAAGATGATGAATTTGATTCAGATAATGATTCATTCGAAGATTAATTTAATTGAATAAGAAGTTATATAAGAATAAAATATAAGCCTAAAGAATTGTTCGAGCAGTGTGTATTTTATAAAAAAATATAACTACAATTACTACCAATATTCACTTTGTAATAGTGAATATTGGATATAAAAAATTCTTATATACAAGGAGGATACCTAGATAAATGGAAAATACTGAAAATAAAGATGAATTAGAATTTTTTGATAAAATCCAAATAGGACTTGCATCTGATGATAAAATAAGAGAATGGTCAAAGGGTGAAGTAAAAAAACCAGAAACAATAAACTATAGGACATTAAAACCAGAAAAAGACGGATTATTTTGTGAAAAAATATTTGGACCAACAAAAGATTGGGAGTGCCATTGTGGTAAATATAAGAGAATAAGATATAAAGGTATAATTTGTGATAGATGTGGTGTTGAAGTTACAAAATCTAAAGTAAGACGTGAAAGAATGGGACATATTGAGCTTGCATCACCAGTTGCACATATTTGGTATTTTAAAGGAATACCAAGTAGAATTGCGTTAATATTAGATATATCACCAAGAAGTCTAGAAAAAGTAATTTACTTTGCATCATATATTGTAATAGATAAAGGAACATCTGGACTTACAAAATGCCAAGTGTTAACAGAAAAAGAATACCGTGAAGCTGAGGAAAAATATGGTAAAGGTTCTTTTACTGCTAAAATGGGAGCAGAAGCTATAAGAACATTGCTAAAAGAGGTTGATTTAGAAAAACTATCTGCAAAATTAAAAAAAGAGATAGAAAAATCAACTGAACAAAAAAGAGCAAAACTAGTAAAAAGATTAGATACTGTTGAAAGTTTTAGAATATCAGGAAATAAACCAGAGTGGATGATAATGGGAGTTATACCTGTAATTCCACCTGAATTAAGACCAATGGTTCAACTAGATGGCGGTAGATTTGCTACATCAGATTTAAATGATTTATATAGAAGAGTAATAAATAGAAATAACAGATTAAAAAGACTATTAGAGCTTGGTGCACCAGAAATAATAGTAAGAAATGAAAAAAGAATGCTTCAAGAATCTGTAGATGCATTAATAGATAATGGTAGAAGAGGAAGACCAGTTACAGGAGCTGGAAATAGACCATTGAAATCATTATCAGATATGCTAAAAGGAAAACAAGGAAGATTTAGACAAAATTTACTAGGAAAAAGGGTTGATTATTCTGGACGTTCAGTTATAGTTGTTGGACCAGAGTTAAAAATTTATCAGTGTGGTCTTCCAAAAGAAATGGCAATAGAATTATTTAAACCATTTGTTATGAAAGAGTTAGTTGGCAGAGGATTGGCTCATAACATAAAAAATGCTAAAAGAATGGTAGAAAAATTAAGACCAGAAGTATGGGACATATTAGAAGAAGTTATTAAAGACCATTCAGTTATGCTAAACCGTGCACCAACACTTCACAGATTAGGTATACAGGCATTTGAACCTGTTCTTGTAGAAGGAAGAGCAATAAAACTACATCCATTAGTTTGTACAGCATTCAATGCTGACTTTGATGGTGACCAAATGGCAGTCCATGTTCCATTATCTCCAGAAGCACAAGCAGAAGCAAGATATTTAATGCTTTCTGTAAACAATTTATTAAAACCTCAAGATGGCAAACCAGTAACAGTACCTACTCAAGATATGATACTTGGAAGTTATTATTTAACAATGGAAGTTAAAGGAGAGCCAGGAGAAGGTATGTATTTCATAGATGAAGATGAGGCACTTCTTGCATACCAAAATGGGGATTTAGGTTTACATGCAAAAATTAAAGTAAGAATTACAAAAGAAGTAAATGGAATAAGCAAAACTAGAACAATAGAAACAACAGTAGGTAAAATAATTTTTAATGAAGAAATTCCTCAGGATTTAGGTTTTATAGATAGAAGCTTACCTGAAAATGAATTCCAAAAAGAAATTAATTTCCCAGTTATGAAGAAAAACTTAGGAACAATTATTGCAAAATGTATTGATGTACATGGACTAAATGTAACAGCAGAAGTATTAGATTACATTAAAGCATTAGGTTATAAATATGCTACAAAAGGTGCATTTACTGTATCTGTTGCAGATGTAGCAGTACCAGAAGCAAAGAAAGAAATTTTGGCACAATCTGAAAAACAAGTAGAAGAAATATCAAAACAATATAGACGTGGATTAATTACTAACGACGAAAGATATGATTCTGTTATTAAAGTATGGGAAAAAGCAACAGATGATGTTACAGAGGCAATGAAAAATAATTTTGATGAATTAAATCCTATATATATGATGGCACAATCTGGAGCTAGAGGTAATATGAATCAATTACGTCAAATCGCAGGTATGCGTGGACTTATGGCAAATACATCTGGAAAAGCAGTTGAAATTCCAATAAAAGCATGCTTTAGAGAGGGATTAGATGCGCTAGAATATTTTATTTCATCACATGGTGCTAGAAAAGGTCTGGCTGATACTGCATTAAGAACAGCAGACTCTGGTTATTTAACAAGAAGATTGGTTGATGTATCGCAAGATATTATTGTTAGAGAACGTGATTGTGGAACAGATGAATATATCGAGGTTGAAGATATTAAAGATGGAAATCAAATAATTGAAAAATTACATGAAAGACTTGTAGGAAGATATGCTTTTGAAGACATAAATAATCCACAGACAGGTGAACTAATTGTGGATAATGATACATTAATAACACCGGATATTGCAGATAAAATCATAGAAGCAGGATATACAAGTGTAAAAGTTCGTTCTGCACTTGGATGTAAAACAAGACATGGAGTATGTGCTAAATGCTATGGTATGGGATTAGCAACAAGGAAAGAAGTAAATATTGGGGAAGCAGTAGGAATAATAGCTGCACAATCAATTGGAGAACCAGGTACACAGCTTACAATGAGAACATTCCATACAGGTGGTGTAGCAGGTGGAGATATAACACAAGGTTTACCAAGGGTTGAGGAATTGTTTGAAGCAAGAAAACCAAAGGGAGTTGCTGTAATTTCAGAAATAAGTGGAAAAATTTCTATTGCTGATTCTAAGAAGAGAAAGGAAGTAACTGTAACAGGAGAGGATAATGCAAAAACATATTTAATCAGTTTTGGCTCAAAATTAAGAGTAAAAGATGGAGACGAAATAAAAGCTGGAGAAGCAATAACAGAAGGTTCAATAAATCCAAATGAAATACTTGCAATAAAAGGACCAGAGGGAGTTTTCAAATATTTAACTTCTGAGGTACAAAAAGTTTATAGAAATCAAGGTGTTGATATAAATGATAAACACATTGAAGTAATTGGTAGACAAATGTTAAAAAGAGTTAAGGTTGAGGATCCAGGAGACACAAAATTATTCTCAGGTTCATTAATAGATAAAAATGAATTTGAAGATATTAATAAACAAATGAGAGAAGAAGGAAAACAAGAGGCAACAGGAATTAGAGTATTACTAGGAATTACAAAAGCATCTTTAGCAACAGAAAGTTTCTTATCAGCAGCATCATTCCAAGAAACAACTAGAGTATTAACAGAGGCAGCAATAAAAGGAAAAACAGATGCATTAATTGGATTAAAAGAAAATGTAATTATTGGTAAGCTTATTCCAGCAGGAACAGGTATGCCAAATTATAGAAGAGTAAAAGCTGTACCTGTAGATAGCAAAGAAGAAACAACAGAATAAACAAAAAGAACTCTAGCCAAGAGTTCTTTTTTTATAATGGAAAATTTTTTCGAAAAGCGTATAAAAGGGTATAATAGCCGTTGCTATTTACACAGTTGGGAAATTATATCAGCACAAACAAAGGGGCCACTTTGTAAATTTAATTTGCTATTTTAAATTTATTTTTTCTTTTTGTAGACTATTGATTGTAATAATATTTTCAATTATATTAGACATAAAAATAAGGAAAAGAATCAAACTGCATATTATAAATAAAATATCTTTTTCTGAAAAAGATACAAATAATATAAATAAAAATAACATAGTAAATATTACATCTAGGCATAGTAAAGCAATTATTTTACTATTTACAAAATTAAGAGCAGATTCGTTTTGACCAATTATTTGAATAATCTCTTGCTTTGATTTATATTTTCTCATTTGTTACCTCCTTAGATATTCATATTATAAATTATTTTACAATATTAGATTATAATTTTCAATATAATTTAATTAAATAATAATTTTAAAACTAAATAAATTTAAATAAATCATTATTATGCTTAAAATATGCTACAAATTAAGTGCTTTTTGTTGAAATAACAAGAAAAAAATGCTAAAATATAAATGCACGTGATTTTTTTCGACATAAAATTTAATTTTAGGAGGAATTATTGTGAATAAGATTAAAATTTTTACTTGTAATTCGGCAGAAAAATTTACACAAGAAATATGTGACTGCTTGGGATTACCAATTGGAGAAAAAGATTCTTTTAAGTTTAAAAATGATAACAACTTTGTGCAATTTAAAGAAACAGTAAGAGATTATGATGTGTACATAGTACAAACAACAGAGCCACCAGTTAATGAACGAATTATGGAATTGCTTATTACAATAGATGCAGCTAAAAGAGCATCTGCAAAACGAATAACAGCGGTATTACCATATTTTATGTATTCAAGATCAGATAAAAAAGATCAACCAAGAATACCAGTAACTGCCAAATTAATGGCACAGCTTTTAGAAGCAGCAGGAGCAGATAGAGTAATAACATGTGATTTGCATAATGTCGCAATACAATCATATTTTGATATTAATTGTGATAGATTAACAGGACAACATTTACTAGAAAAATATTTCCAAAACAAAAAACTTGAGAATATAGTTGTAGTAGCAACAGATGCTGGAAGTTCAAAAAAAGCATATAAATATTCAGAATTTTTTGAATGTCCACTAGCATTAATAGATAAAAGAAGAGAATCAAATAATGATAATGCTGTAGCAACTAATATAATAGGAAATGTACAAGGAAAAACAGCATTAATTTTTGATGATGAAGTAAGTACTGCTGGAACACTTGTAGAAGCAGCAAATATTTTAAAGCAACATGGAGCAAAAGAAATATATGCAGGAGCAACACATGGTGTGTTAGTAGGACCAGCAATAGAAAGAATAGAAAAATCACCAATTAAAGAATTAGTGGTAACAAATACAATTCCACTTGAACCAGAAAAACATATAGATAAAATAAAGGTTGTATCAATTGCACCTCTATTTGCTGAAGCAATAAAAAGAATAAATGAGGAAAAAGCACTAGGTGATTTATTTGAATATGATAAATAATTAAAAAAATTGCAGACATTTATGGTCTGCAATTTTTTTTTTTATGCTTTTTGTTTTATTTTTTTATTTGCCTTTTCTTCTATTTGCTTAACAGGTTTTGTATTTTCTTTTTCACTTGGTAAAAATAGATTTAATAAAACACCAATTATTGCAGCTAAACTCATTCCAGAAATTGTAATAGATAAATCCCCAGCAACAATTGAAATTGCAGCACCACCTAGAGCAAGTACTAACATAGCAGAAGCTATAATTACATTCTTGGTTTCTCCAAAATCTACTCTATTTTCAATTAACACTTTTAATCCATTAACTGCAATAAATCCATATAGAAGTAGAGAAACTCCACCAAGTACAGCATCTGGAATAGTTGATATTAAGGCTGTAAATTTACCAAGGAAACTTAAACATATCGCAAAGATTGCGGCTAATCCAATTACCCAAACAGATGCAACTTTAGTCATACCAACAACTGATGTATTTTCTCCATATGTTGTATTAGCTGGACCTCCTAATAACCCAGCAACAAATGTTGCAATACCATCACCTAATAGAGTTTTATCTAAACCAGGATTTTTAAGTAGGTCTTTTCCAATAATTGTACTAAGTGCCATATGGTCACCAATATGTTCAGCAATTGTTACAATTGCAATAGGTGCTATGGTAAGTATAGCTGAAAAACTTGGAGTATAGCTTACAAAAGGAATAATAAACTGTGGCATACTAAAAAATGCAGCTTCTGAAACAGAAGTAAGATCAACTAATCCAATGCATATAGACACAATGTATCCTGCTAAAATTCCCAACAAGAAAGGAATAACTTTTAAAAATCCTTTTCCTTTTACTGCTATAATTGCAGTTACTAAAAAAGAAACTAATGCTACAAAAATTAATTTCCAATCAAGTGTCGCTCCTCCTGAGTCAATTCCAATTTGTGATATAGCAGATGGTGCAAGGCCTAATCCAATAATCATTATCATTGGACCAATTACAACTGGTGGTAGAATTTTATGTATCCATTCTTTACCTGCAAAACGAATAATGATGGCAACTAATACATAAATAAGCCCTACAACCATTATTCCTGTCATTGCGCCAGATATTCCACCTTTTAAATAAGCGGCTACAATTGGAGCAATAAAAGCAAAGGAACTTCCTAAATATACTGGAGATTTACCTCTGGTACATAAAATGTAAATTAATGTTCCTATTCCTGATGTCGCTAACGCAACAGGTATTGTAAGAACTGTTTCTCCTGCCTGTGAATTTACTAAAATAGGTACTAAAATTGTAGCTCCAAACATAGCAAACACATGTTGAAATGCTAAAATAATCCATTTAGCAATTGTTGGTTTTTCATGAACATCTAAAATAATATTATTTTGTTCCATGATTTTCCTCCTTTAAAATATTTTTAGACAAAAAAATATCACTAAATAAATTAGTGATTAAAAAAAGAAAAAACAAAAATAAAAGCAAATATGCCTATGTAATAAATTTTAAATTTATTTAGTTCTAAATTTTTGATATTTTCTTCCATTTTTTTCTCCTAAAAAAAATATTACTATAAAAGATAAAAAAAAGCAAGCAATTTTAAAAAAAATTTTTTTTAATGAAAAATTTTTTTAATTAACTATAAAACTAGCGGGATTTTTTACTGGCAGCTATTGACAAAATAGGTTTTTTTATATATAATATGTAAAGTTGTGGTAGTCCCAGCAGTAGGAAAGAAAAAGCGGGGGGAGGGAAACAAAAATATGGCAGAAATAAAAGTTAATAATGGAAATATAGAAGATGCTTTAAGAAGATTTAAAAGACAATGTGTTAGAAATGGTGTATTACAAGAGGTTAGAAAAAGAGAACACTACGAAAAACCAAGTGTAAGAAGAAAGAAAAAATCAGAAGCAGCTAGAAAAAGAAAATTTTAAAACATAAAAATAGAGGTGAGAGGTTAGGAATTACTTTTCGCCTTTTTATTTTAAAATAAATAGGTTAATATAATTTATAAAAATAAATTGCAAAAATATTTTATATAATTTTTAATGAATAATTAAATATTACTAGGGGAAAATTTTATATAAAGGAGATAAACTATGTCATATAAAGTAGAGGAAATTAAAAATAGTGTGAAATTACATTGCATAAAAACAGATAAATTTAAAACAAATTTAATCTCGGTATTTTTAAGTGTACCATTAGATAGAAAAACAATAACTTATAACGCAATTATACCAGCAGTTTTAAGACGAGGTACTAAAAATTTAAATTCACAAGAAAAAATTAGTATAGAACTTGAAAATATGTATGGGGCAACATTTGACTGTGGTGTAGAAAAAATAGGAGACAACCAAATACTTAAATTTTATTTAGAATTAATAAATGATGAATTTATAGAAAATAATGATAATACCTTAAACAGAGGTATAAATTTATTGTTAGATATTATATTTAATCCATTAGTAGAAAACAATCAATTTAAAAAAGAATATGTAGAAACAGAAAAGGATAATATTAAACAAATTATTGAGGCAAAAATTGATAATAAAGATAGATATGCTTTTGATAGATGTATTGAGGAAATGTATAAAAATAAAGTATATGGTTTATATAAATATGGATATGTAGAGGACCTAAATAAGATAAATGAACAAAATTTATATGAATATTACAAAAAATTAATAAATATTGCTAAAATTGATATATTTGTATCCGGAAATATAAATCAAACACAAGCATTAAATTATATAAAATATAATGAAAACATACAAAAACTGAGTCCAAGAATAGACATTCATATTGTAAATGCAGAAAAAACACTTGAATCAGATAATAATAAGCCAAAAGTAGTTACAGAAAAAATGGATGTAACACAAGGAAAACTTGTTATTGGAACAGAGGTAAACTTAAATGAAAAAGATAGTAAATATAAAATATCATTATATAATGTTATTTTAGGAGAAAGTGCAACATCAAAATTGTTCCAAAATGTAAGAGAAAAAGCAAGTTTGGCTTATACTGCTAGATCAAATTATATTAAACCAAAAAATAACATATATATTAGATGCGGAATTGAAATACAAAATTTTGAAAAGGCTGTTAATATAATATATGAACAATTAGAAGCAATGAAAAATGGTGAATTTACTGAGGAGGATATAGAAAATGCAAAAAAATATATTATATCGGGATTAAAAATAACAAAAGAAGAGCAAGATTCAGAATTAACTTATTATTTTGGACAAGAACTATCAGATAAATTTACTACATTTGAAGAATATGAAGAAAAAATAAATAAGATAACTAGAGAGGATATAAAAAAAGTTGCTCAAAATATTAAAGTTAATACAATTTATTTTTTACGAAATTAATAAGTGTATAATATTAATGTTTTTATTTTGAAGGGAGACGAAATGCAAATTATAAGTAATTCTAAAGTAAAAGAAAAATTATATATAGAAAAATTAGAAAATGGATTAACAGTAATGATAATGCCAAAAAAAGATATACAAAAAAAGTATGTAATTTTTGCAACAAATTATGGTTCTATAGATAATAAATTTATAGCCCCTGGAGAAACCGAGGTAACACAGGTACCAGAAGGTATAGCACATTATTTGGAGCACAAAATGTTTGAACAGGAAAATGGGGAAAATAGTTTAGATGTTTTAACTAAATTAGGGGTAGAAGCAAATGCATATACAACAACAAACCATACAGCATATCTTTTTGAATGTACAGACAATTTTTATCCAGCATTAGATGAACTTATGGATTATGTGCAACATCCATATTTTACAGATGAGAATGTAGAAAAAGAGAAGGGCATAATTTCACAAGAAATAAAAATGTATGATGATTATCCAGAGTGGGTAGTATACATGAATGCAATACGAAGTATGTATGAAAAAAATCCTATAAAAATAGATATAGCAGGCACAGTAGAATCAATATCAAAAATAAATAAGGAAATTCTTTATAAATGTTATAATACTTTTTATAATCTAAGTAACATGGTTATGTGCGTAGTAGGGGATTTTGTACCTGAAGAATTATTAGAGCAAATAAAAAAACGTTTACTAGAAAACAAAAAACCACAAGGAGAAATTAAAAGAATTATTGAAAAAGAAAATACAAAAATTAATAGAAAAGAAATTACAACAAAAATGGAAGTAAGTATGCCACTTTTTGTAATTGGAATAAAGGATATAAATTTAAGTGATATTGAAGATAAAGATAATATGGTAAAAAAACATATAGCAATAGAAATATTATTGAATATGTTAATTGGAAAAAGTTCAAATTCATATAAAAATTTATATGAACAAGGAATAATTATGTCTGAACCATATTTAGAATATGAATTTGAAAAAACATATGCACATGTGTTAATTACAGGACAATCTAAAAATCCACAAAAAGTATTAGAGGCAATATGTAACCAGATAGATGAATATAGGAACAATGGACTAGATGAAAAACATTTTAAGAGAATAAAAAATATGATATATGGTGGATATATAAAAGAGTATAATGATGTATCAGCAATTGCAAGAATGTTTATATCAGATTATTTCAAAGGAATAAACAGCTTTGCTTATTTAGAAAATTTTAATCAAGTAAATAAAAAATATTGTGAAAATATTTTAAAAGAAGTTTTTAACAAAGAAAATATGGTAATTTCAATAGTAAATGGTAAATAAAATGTGTAATGAGGTGACAAGTGAATTTAGTAAAATTTCCAGGTTTAAATATAGAATTTAATATTTCTAGGGTTGCATTTAAAATATTTGGTATAGAAATATATTGGTATGCCATAATAATTGTTTGTGCAATGGTTTTAGCAATTATTATGTTTAAAAAAAGAGATGGATTATATGAAATTAAATTTAATGATATAATTGATTTAAGTATAGTTGCAATTCCAATAGCTATAATATGCGCACGTATATATTATATTATATTTAATTTAGAATATTATATGTTAAATCCAAAAGAAATATTAAATATTAGAAATGGTGGATTAGCAATATATGGTGCAGTAATAGGAGGAATAATTACATGCTTTATTTTCTGTAAAAAGAAAAAAATCAAGTTATTAGATTTAATAGATTATGTGGCACCAGGCCTAGTCTTAGGACAAGCAATTGGAAGATGGGGTAATTTTATAAATGTTGAAGCATATGGGACCGCTACAAATTCTTTTTTAAGAATGGGGATAATGGAGAATGGAAAATATGTAGAGGTTCATCCTACATTTCTTTATGAAAGTATATTTTGTTTTATAATATTTGTTATTTTATTATTTATAAAAAATAAAAGAAAATTTAGTGGACAAATTGCTTGTACATATTTTATATTATATTCTTTTGAAAGATTTTTTATTGAGAGTTTAAGAGTAGACAGTCTAATGGTAGGAAATATACGAATATCTCAAATAGTATCAGTAATAATATTTATTATGTGTTCATTTATTTATATTATTAACATATATAAATATAAAAAAGCATCTAAGAAATAAAAATATAGATAGGATAAATTATTCTATCTATATTTTTTGTTTATAAGTCTTTAATTCTCTCTATAAAAATTTTATCCTTTTTCGATAACTCCTTTGTATTTGCAAGGACTTGCTCTAATATTGGAATAGCAACAACTGAATATGAGGATAATTCATAAGCATGTTCTAAATTTTCTTCGTCTTGGGAGGTTAATGGACTTTCTGATGAAGTTTTAAAAGAACTAGTAGAATCTGCTTTATCATTATCTTTTGAAGGGCTTATAATTGGATAAGTTGCTAATGGATCATCCATAATGTCCTCAATAAAAATATTATAAATTATTTCTTCACTATTATCCATATTTCCATTTTCATTAGATATTTCTTCGCTCTCTGGTAAAGCTTCAGGTTCAACAACAGTATCAAAAGCTTCTAAATACATTGTTGGCTTAGTATCTTTTGGAGTTAAAGTATCAATAGAAGAAACAGAATAAGCATCTAGAAGATTATCCTTCCCTTTTATCGATAAAGTATTACCTTGAGAAATAATTCCTAAATAATTTAATATAACATCTTTACGCAAATCATCAACTTTATTAGAATTGGTATAATCAAAATTAGTACTTATATCTGGAATAGCATATGAATTTTGAGTAGGAATTTTGTAGCCAACACTTTCAAATTGCTTTATTATAGTTTCTCTCGCAAATTCAGAATAATTTATTTTTCTGTTTAAATATATCCAATTTAAAATTCTGTCCATATCATGTGGAGACGTATTTAGTATATCTTTTAAAGAAGATAATGCTTCGGATTCTAGCGGAGATATACTAGCTGTAATAGTTAAATTAGTATCTGGAATACTAGAAACTGATAAAGAATCTTGAATAGATAAAGCTTTCAAGGTTAACTGCTCAATGCGGGACATTGTATTTGGATCAAAGCGCTTATAATCATATTTAGATAAAATAGATGCAATAGCATCTGCAGGTAAAGTAGTATTATTTGCTGACAACAAATTTTCAATCTCTAGAATAGCGTTTTCACTATCTCTTTTTTGAGAAATTGAATTAAATACTTCTATAGTTATTTGATTTAATTCTTTCTTTAACTTATCTGGAAAATCAGAGATAGAATATGTGTTTTGCCAGTTACTAATAGCTTCCAGGTACTCTTGACTATTCAAAGAAGAGCCATTTTCCTTAATTCTTTTTAATTCATTTGTTGCTTCTTCTTGATTTTCTAATTTCTTAGAAGGTAAAAGCAATAATGTACAAACTCTAGCTCTATAAAAACGATCAAAACTATATAAATTTAATCCATTTGTATGTAAAGTATCTTTCCATTTACGAATTTCTTTTTGAGCAGATTTATAGTTTTTAGTTTTTTTTGCATTATCTATAATATCTTTTAAAGAATCATAAGCAGCTTTTTGTTTTTCTTTTTCGTGAAGTATTTTTGACGCTAAATAATCTCCTATAAGACGCGATAAGAAATCTTTATTTAAAATGGTTTTTATTTTCCTAATTATTTCTGTATCAGTAAATTCAGCTAAAGGATACTTCTTTTCCCAAGCAGATATTCTAGATTCAAGATTGGTAAAATTTTGTGTTTCAATTGCAATAACGAAAATCATACGTAATTCTTCATATGCGCGGTATTCATTAAATTTTGGCTTTGTATTATTAGATTGATTAGTGTTTTGATTATTACTCATATTTGCCTCCTAATAGCTAAATAACATAAATATTATATCATAATATTTTAAAAATTAAAAGGTAAACAATGGAAATTGTTGATTTAAACCTTTTAAAAAAGTTTTAGATATGTTAAAATAATTATGGAGTGAATATTATGAATATAATTGTAGGTGAAAATGCAGGATTCTGCTTTGGAGTGAGAAATGCAGTAAATAATACTATAGATGAATTAAAGAATAATAAAAAAATTTATTGCCTAGGAGAACTAGTGCATAATAAACAAGTAACAGATGAGCTTAAAACTAAGGGAGTAATTTTTATAAATAGAATAGAAGAAGCAAAAGGTAAAACTATAATAAGAGCGCATGGAGTGCCTTTAAATGTATATGAAAAAGCAAAAAAAATGGAAATTGAATTAAAGGACTTAACTTGTCCAAAAGTTTTAGCAATACATAAACTTGCTATAAAATATAAAAATGAAGATTATTATATTTTTCTTGTTGGACAAAAAGAACATCCAGAAGTAATTGGTACAATAAGTTTTTGTGGAGATAATTGCTCTATTATTGAAAATACAGAAGATATAGAAAAAGAAATAGAAAAATATAAAAAATCCAATTTAAAAAGGGCTGTAATTCTAGCTCAAACTACAATTAGTTCTATCGTGTTTAATAATATTGTGGATAAAATAAAAGAGTACATAGAGAATATTGAAATTAAAAATACAATTTGCACTGCAACAAAGATAAGACAAAAAGAGACAGAGAATATTGCAAAACAGGTAGACTGTATGGTAATTATTGGAGGAAAACATAGTTCAAATACAACAAAATTATATGATATTGCGAAAAAAAACTGTAAAAATGTCATTTTTGCTGAGAACAAAAATGATTTAGAAATAGAAAAAATAAGACAATGGGAGGATATTGGAATAATGGCAGGAGCGTCAACTCCTGAAAAAAGTATAAAAGAAATAGTTGATATTTTAAGAAAAAAATGTTAGAATTAAAATTAGTATAATAGGTAGAAAGGGAAACTAAATGAATCAAATACTAGTTTGTGAAAAATTATATGTAACATCAAATATGAAAAAGAAAAAAAGATTCTTTAAATTTGAATTCTTTTTATCTATTTTTTTAGTATGCCTTTTATCATCATACTATATTTATGCAGAATATGATAGAAATAAAAGTGAAATGGTTTCTAAAGAAATTCTAGCAAGTATGTCAAATATTAATCAAGATGAAAAATTGGATGCTGTCGTTGTAATTTTAAATTCTGCTTTTAATGAGGAGCAAGAAGTAAATGTAACAAATGAACAAGAAGATATACCTAGTGTTCAAATGGCAACGGCAAAAGATGGCACAACATATTACACAATTGCAACAATAAATATTCCAAAAATAAATGCCAGTTATCCAATTTTATCAGAAACAACTACAGAATTATTAAAAATATCACCTTGTAAATTTTGGGGAGCAGACCCTAATAAAGTAGGAAATTTTTGCATAGTAGGACATAATTATAGAAATACAAAATTTTTTAGTAAGGTTCCAACTCTTGAATATGGAGATATTATAGAGATAACAGATTTATCAGGTAAAACGGTACAATATTTTGTATATGATAATTTTATAGTAGACCCAGATGATACATCATGGGCTTCGCAACTAACAAATGGAAGGACAGAAATTACTTTAATTACATGTACTGATGATAGTAAACAAAGAGTAGTAATAAAAGCAACAGCAATTAACTAAAGCCTAATTTATTGTTAGGCTTTTTATAAAAAGTGAATAAAAATAATATTAAGAACGGGAGAAAAAATGCAAAAAAGAAAAAAAACTAAAGCCTTTTTACCTTTATTGCTAGCAATATTTATTGGTATTGCAAGTTATTTTGGTATTAATATTGATGAATATTTAAATTTAAATAATACATTATTATTATCTGAAAATAGAATTTCATACACTACATCTTATGACCTAACCACTATACCAGAATTTACAGATAAACCATATGTTGTATTAAATAATAATGAACCTAGTTTTAATATGGAAGACATTGAATATGGAATTTTTGAGAAATATAGTGAACTAGATTATTTGGGAAGATGTGGCCCCGCATTTGCAAAACTTGGAATAGAAACAATGCCAACAGATGAAAGAGGAGAAATTGGACAAATAAAGCCATCAGGATGGCAGATAGCAAAATATGATATTGTGGATGGTAAATATTTATATAATCGTTGTCACCTAATCGGATTTCAACTTTCTGGAGAAAATGCAAATGAAAAAAACTTAATAACGGGAACAAGATATATGAATGTGGAGGGAATGCTTCCGTTTGAAAATGATGTTGCAGCATATATAAAAGAAACTCAAAACCATGTAATATACAGAGTAACACCAATTTTTGAAGGAGAAAACTTAATTGCAAATGGAGTGCAAATAGAAGCAAAATCTGTTGAGGATAATGGTGAAGGTATATGTTTTAATGTATATGTATATAATGTACAACCAGGCATAAAAATTAATTATTCCAATGGTAGTAGTTTATTATTAGATTAAATATTATTTCAAACAATTTACAAAATCTATGGCGACAATCAGTGTCGCTATAAAATTTTTTATATCATAAGTACATTTCTGTACTAAAAATCAAAGGGAGATGGTCTATTGAAACTAGACTTTTTTGTAAATATAGAAAATAATTTTAGAAAAAATTATAATACAAGAGAATTCATAAATGAATTATCTAACTTTTTAGAAAAAAATAATGTAAAAACAGAATTGGAATTTTTAGACCAAATAAAAAAGAAAAATAATATTAGTTTAATATCAGAAAATAAGATTATAGAGGGACAAAATATAATACTAAATAATTATGCAAAAAAAATAAAGGATAAAATATTTTTAGTTGCAAATAAATCTAAAATTAGTAATGTTTATAATATTTTTATGTATGAGGAAGGTAAAAAAACAACATTACATTTTAATAATAAAATATTTCCAATAAATACAGTATTTAGAGAAGAAAAAGGGAAATACATTTTAGATAAAAAAGGAACAGAAGAAATAAAAAATGAAATCATGAATATGGCAAGTAAAGTTATATATGAACAAAATAAAAAGCTAGAAGAATATAGAAAAAACGGGTATTTATATATGGTAGAGGAAGATATTAATGATAGAATATACTTAACAAATATAACAGGAGATACAAAATATGTTTTTGAAGAAATAGATTTTCCAGATAATTTAAAAATACTAGCTACAGAGGGAGCAGTTTTTCAATATGAAAATAACCAGTATTTTTTTATAGCAAATAATGGATATGAGAGGATATACAAAAAATAAATTAAAATAACAAAAATAGAAAATATTTCATAAAATATTATGAAATATTTTTTAGGAGGAAATAATGGCAAAAATATTGGTTTTTAATAATGATACAGATAGAATGGAAACATATTATAGAGGGGAAAATGAAAGAATGCCATATAATACAAATGGAACTTTGAAAGTAAAAGAATTTAGAGGATCAAGTGGTAGTCCAACATTATGGACAACTAAAAGAACAATGCAAAGTTTTAATACTACGAGATACTTATATGGTAACCCTATTCCAGTTGGCTTTGCATTTAAAAGACCATGGGAAGGAGGACATGGAACTCAAAGTCATGATTTGATACATACAGTTGAACACTTAAAAAATTATAAGAGGAGATAAATAAAATTTGTGATTTCAGTGGTGAAATTGAAGTATTAGCGAGTGTAAATACTAATTTGTTTTTTGGAAAAAATTTCTAATAATTGGATGTAAATTGATTGACAAAAGAACAAAAGTTTGATAATATATAGCAAATTAGAAATGAGGTTAGTATTATATGAGTAATAAATTAATAGAAAATAAAGAAAATTTATTAATATATAAAGATGAAGAAGGAAATATAATTGTAGATGCTATATTTAAAAATGAAACATTATGGCTTACGCAAAAGGGAATGTCAAAAGTTTTTGGATGCAGTATAGATAATATATCTTTACATTTAAAAAATATTTTTAAAGATAATGAGTTAGATGAAAATTTAGTTACCGAGAAATCCTCGATAACTGCTTCTGATGGAAAAAATTATCAGACTAAAATATATAACTTAGATGCTATTATTTCTGTTGGATATAGAATAAATTCAAAAAAAGCAACTGAGTTTAGAATTTGGGCAACGAAAATCTTAAAAGAATATATGATAAAAGGATTTGCTCTAAATGATGAAAGATTTATTAAAGGAAATAAATATGATGCTCAATATTTCGATGAATTGTTAGAAAGAATAAAAACAATTCGTACAAGTGAAAGAATGGCATATCAAAAAATAACGGATTTATTTATAGCAACAGCTGTTGATTATAACAAAGATTCAGAAGAAGCATATACATTCTTTAAAATAGTACAAAATAAATTACACTATGCTATTTGTGGACATACAGCAGCAGAACTTATTTATGCTAGAGCAGATTCTAACAAAGAACATATGGGGCTTACAAACTGGAAAAATAGTCCAAATGGCTTAATATATAAATATGATATTGTAATAGCAAAAAATTATTTGAATGAAGAAGAAATAAACAAATTGAATGATTTGACTAATATATTTTTAGTATTTGCAGAAGATGAAGCAAAACAAAGACATGTAATGACAATGCAAGATTGGATTGAGGCAACAGACAATTTATTAAAATTCAGAAGAAAAAATGTATTAGATAATGCTGGTTCTATATCACATAAACAGGCAATAGAAAAAGCAAATGAAGAATATGAAAAATTTAGAATCAAACAAGATAAAGAATATATCTCTAGTATGGATCAAATGCTAGATAAATATTTAAAAGAGAATAAATAATATACTTATGATTATATAGATGTAGTAAATAAATAGAGGTGAATTTAAAAATGAGCAATAAAGATTTATATATAAGAAGTAGTTCAGCAGAATTTCTAATATTTGAACAACAGAAAAAAGAACAAGGAATTGAAGTGCGTTTTGAAGATGGAGATTTATGGCTTACTCAAAAGGCATTGGGAGAATTATTTAATACTACAAGAAATAATATAACTATGCATCTTCAAGAGATATATAGTAGTAATGAACTTGATGAAAATTCAACTAGTAAGGATTTCTTACTA
>CALXUH010000073.1 GCA_944391645.1 uncultured Clostridia bacterium
TTATACAAATTTTCTGACAGTATTACTGTTTTTACATTATATTGTTGAATTTTTTTTTCAATTCTTTTTATTTGTTTTTCTTTAACTTGCATTTTTTGTTTTAACGAAAGTCTTAAAAATATTTTATCGCCTTCTTTTTCTTCTTCTACTTTGTTTAATATATTATTTATCATTAATTTAAATTTATTTTTTTCGTTACTTTGTTCTATAAAGAAAAAAGTCATATTTTACCACCTAAAACATTATATTTTAGATACATAAAAATATGACTTGTTATTTTATTTCATTACCCAAGGGTTATTTTCACTTCCATCTCCTACAGAAAAATCAAATAAATTTACTGAAAGTGAGACAACAGGTCGAATTGCCAATGTATTTCCTTTGACACCTGCTTTGGAATTAAACAAATGTGTACCTATATTTACGCTACCTGACTGTAGAACAACACGCATATAAAAATATGCAACTATAGAATCATTTTTCAAACATCTCGAAGCTAACCAATAAGCTGAATTTATATTTATTAGTCCTGTTGGTACTGTATTTATACCTAAACTTGTATTTAAATAATTTTCAGGAATGTATTGATAAAATGTATTTGTTGCATACAATGTAGTTGCAGTACCTGATCCTATATATTTTGTATAATTTGTCACTCCACTTACATTTACTGTTCCTTCTTCTACACCTTCACTTTCATTTATTAATTTTGTTGTTTCATTTAATCCATTTGATGTACTACCTAATTCTACTGCATATAGCTTTGGATAATATTTGTTTGATGTATATGTTAAAACCTTTCCATAATCAGTATATTTAGTATAGTCATATGTTGTTTTTTTATTTATATCTTCTACATTTATGCTTCTTCCCGTTGCTACTTTTACTCCCTGTGCTGTTTTACTATATAAAGTCTCACATAAGTCATTTAAAATATCTACTCCATGATTATATCCATTTACTCCATATAGTGATAATGGTTGCCCAACTGTTGCAGATATGAGCTCTATATTTCCTGTTTTTTCATCTATAGATAATACTCTCCATTTTAAACTATTTTCTCCTGTTTCTGTTGTAAATTCTTGATACCCTGTACTTGTAACATCTATTCCAGAACCATTTTCTCCATCTACAACTTTGTATGTGCCAATATCAGGATTATAATCTACATAATCTCCTACCTCTAAATAATATGATGCCAAGCTTCCCCCTGATAAATAATCATCTATTTCTATTTTTTCATCTTCATGACTTGTCTTTGATAATGTATATTCTATATTTTTTGTTTTGTTTCCTATAGTTATTGTTAATACAAATACAATTTTACCATTTTCTGCACTTTTTTGTTCAAATATGCAATTATCAACATTTTCGCATATTTTTACTGTATCATTTAAATATATGTTTTTTTCTACTCCATTATAAGTATATTTATTGCCTTTTGTAAAAGAAATTTGTGAATCATCTATACTATCTATAGCATTATCATTTCTTTCAGATTCATCTATTAAATATAAATTTAGTTTATCAAATTCTGATTCAAAGGTTATATCTGCTATATCTTTTATATTGTTACTAAAATACGTAGTTATTCTCATAACAGCAGCCAAAACGACAAATACAATTGCAATATAAATTACAACAGATGTAATAGTTATACCTCTATTGGATAGGATAATATATTTTAAACAATTTCCTTTGTTTTTTTTAAAATTATTCATCTTTTTCCTCCTTTGTTTTATCTATTATTTCTTCTATAACTATTTGTTCATTTTCATCTATTTTATATTTTGGTAATTCTGGCAATTCTTCTAAACTTGCTAATCCAAACATTTTTAAAAATTCCTGTGTAGTTTTATATCCTGTTGGTTTCCCAGGCAAATCTAATTTACCTGCTTCTTCTATCAAGTTATATTCAAGAAGTTTATATATGGTACCATCAGAATTTACTCCTCTTATATTTTCTATCTCTGCTCTTGTAATTTTGGGGTTATATGCAATTATTGATAGTGTTTCCAATGCTGCATTTGAGAGTGTTGGCTTTGTTCTGTTATCTATGAGAGGATAAATATATTCATAATATTCTTTTTTTGTACATAGCTGATATGAACAATCTATTTTAATAATCTCTATTCCTCTTTTTTGATTTTCAAATTCTATTTTCATGTTTTGTAATATATTTTCTACATCTTCATAAGATAACTCTAAAATTTTCATAAATTCTGTTATTGCAACCGGTCTTCCACATGCAAATAGCATAGCTTCTATCGCACCTTTTATTTCACCTATTTCCATATCTTACCTCTTTTTATTAAATTGCGCTTTAAAAAATTGTATATTTATATTATCACATTAAATTCAATTTCTGTCAATAATTTTGACTTTATGTTTTTTTTATGTTATACTTATTTTAGTAATTTATTCAAGGTTTGGAGGTTTTTTATGGATAGTAATGAAGAACCAAATGAAATTAAAGTTGTAACTGGTGATGATAGTGAACTTGAAATTTCTACTGTATATGAACACATTAATTTAGAAAAAATACGAAATAAACCGGATAAAAATAAAATTATTATTCCAGAAGTTCAAGAAAAAGAAGAAAAAAAATCGGATTAAAATCCGATTTTTTTTGGTAGCGACGATGTGATTCGAACACATGACACTTCGGGTATGAACCGAATGCTCTAGCCAACTGAGCTACGTCGCCATTTACAAAGCCTTTTTATTATAATCATTTTATTTATATTTGTCAATACAAATATAAAAATTATTTTATTTTTTCTGTTTCTCTTGTTGTTCTATTTTTCTTAGCTTTTTCATCAGCTACTTTTCTTGCTTTTTCAGCATCAACATATACTTTGCTTCTAATGCCAATATTGTTTTCTGCCTTACTTGCAACCATTTCTCCTAATTGTGTAGCTTGCTCAATTTCCTTATCATCACTATAATTCTTCTCAAGTAATGCTTTCAAAAATGTTTTTAAAATATTTGCCATATCTTACCTCTCTATTTTTTAATATATTTAGTTTAACATCTTTGTTGAATTTTGTCAAATATATAATTTATTTTTCTAAAACCTTTATTTTCTTCATTTTTTGTTGTATAATAGTGAGAAATTAATTAGTGAAGGAGACTTTTTATGGATTATAATTTTAGTAAAGTAGAAAAGAAGTGGCAAGATTATTGGGCTAAAAATGAAACTTTTAAAACTGATGTATGGGATTTTTCTAAACCCAAATATTATGTTTTAGATATGTTTCCATATCCTTCTGGTCAGGGGCTTCATGTAGGTCATCCTGAGGGATATACAGCAACTGATATTATTGCTCGTATGAAAAAAATGCAAGGTTATAATGTACTTCATCCTATGGGATTTGATGCTTTTGGTTTGCCTGCTGAGCAATATGCTATACAAACAGGGAATCATCCTGATGAATTTACATCCAAAAATATTGCAACTTTCAAAAGGCAATTAAACATGCTTGGTTTTTCCTACGACTGGTCTAAAGAAATTTCTACTTCTGATCCAAAATATTATAAATGGACCCAATGGATTTTTAAACAATTATTTAATGATGGATTAGCAAAGTATATAGACATGCCCGTTAATTGGTGCGAAGAACTTGGAACTGTTCTTTCTAATGATGAAATTGTTGACGGAAAAAGTGAACGTGGGGGCTACCCTGTTGTTAGAAAAAATTTAAAACAATGGGTTATTGATATACCAAAATATGCTGAAAGATTATTACAAGGACTTAATGATATTGATTGGCCTGAATCAACAAAAGAAATACAAAGAAATTGGATTGGTAAGTCTATTGGTGCAAATGTTAATTTTAAGATAGAAGGCACTGATGATTTTGTTACTGTTTTTACAACAAGACCTGATACATTGTATGGTGTAACATTTATGGTATTATCTCCTGAGCATCCAATTATTGAAAAATACGCTGACAGAATTTCTAATATTGAAGATTTAAGGGCATATAAAAATATAGCTTCTTTAAAAAGTGAACTTGAAAGAACTGAGCTTTCTAAAGAGAAAACTGGAGTTAAAATTGAAGGATTAAATATTATTAATCCTATTACCAATGTTGTTGTTCCAGTTTATGTTGCAGATTATGTTATGATGAATTATGGTACTGGTGCTATTATGGCCGTTCCTGCTCATGATCAAAGAGATTATGATTTTGCAAAAAAATTTAATATTCCAATTATTCAAGTAATAAAAGGTGGAGACATTTCTAAAGAGGCTTACACGGGTGACGGTGAAATGGTTAATTCTGGTATTTTAAATGGCTTATCAAACAAAAAAGATTCTATTAATAAAATGATTGATTATCTAGGACAAAGTGGTATAGGTAAAAAAGCTGTAAATTATAGAATTAGAGATTGGATTTTTGCTCGCCAACGTTATTGGGGAGAACCTGTTCCTGTTTTACATTTTGACGATCATATTGAAGCTTTGGATGATAGTGAACTTCCTTTAGTTTTACCAGAACTTAAAGACTATAGTCCAAGTAAAAAAGGAGAAGCACCTTTAGAAAAGGCAACCGATTGGGTTAATGTTGAAGTAAATGGCAAACATGCTAAGAGAGAAACATCTACAATGCCTGGTAGTGCTGGATCTAGTTGGTATTTTTTAAGATATATTGATCCAAATAATGAAAATGAACTTGCCAACAAGGAATTACTTGAACATTGGATGCCTGTTGACTTATACCTTGGAGGAGTTGAACACGCAACTGGACATTTATTATATTCTAGAATGTGGAACAATTATTTATTTGATAAAGGCATTGTTCCTACTAAAGAACCATTTAAAAAATTAGTTCACCAAGGTATGATACTTGGTTCTAATGGAGAAAAAATGAGCAAAAGTCGTGGTAATGTTGTTAATCCTGACGATATAGTTAGAGATTATGGTGCTGATAGTTTAAGGGTTTATGAAATGTTTATGGGGCCTCTTTGCGATTCTAAACCATGGAGTGAAACAGGTATAGAGGGAGCCAAAAGATTCATTGATAGATTTTACCGTTTATTTAGTGATACTTCTAAAATTATTGACAAACCAAACCCTAAATTAGAAAAAGAATATCATAAGACTGTAAAAAAAGTTACTCTAGATTTTGAAAAACTTTCATTCAATACAGCAATTAGCCAAATAATGATTTTTGTAAATGTAGCTTACAAGGAAAATTTTATACCTAAAGAATATGCTGAAGGTATTATAAAATTGTTTAACCCTATTGCACCTCATGTAACAGAGGAGCTTTGGAATATCCTTGGTCATGATGAAACAATTGCAAATGAATGTTGGCCAGTTTATGATGATTCTAAAACCATAGATAACACAATAAATCTTCCTATACAAATAAATGGTAAATTAAAAAACACTATTGAGATTCAGCTTGATTCATCTGAAGATACGATAAAAGCTTTAGTACATGAAAAAGTTGCTAATCTTCTAGAAGGCAAAAATATTTTAAAAGAAATTTATGTAAAAAATAAAATCTACAATATAGTTGTAAAATAATATTTAGAATCCATAGTAATTCCTATGGGTTCTTTTTTATCCTAATCCTACATCTAAAATCATCATGATAATAAAACCTATTGCGACTCCAATTGTTCCTATATTAGAATGTTCCCCTGTTTGTGACTCTGGCACTAACTCCTCAATTACAACATATATCATTGCACCTGCTGCAAATGATAATAAATATGGAAGAATAGGCACAACTGCGTTTGTTAATAATATTGTAATTATAGCAGATATTGGTTCTACAATTCCTGATAATACTCCATATCCAAAAGCTTTTGTTTTAGTTATTCCCTCTGCTTCTAATGGCATAGCCACAATTGCTCCTTCAGGGAAATTTTGAATTGCAACACCTACAGTTAATGCAATTGCTCCTGCCATTGTTATTCCAGTATTTTCAAGCATAGCACCTGCAAGTGTAACTCCAACAGCCATTCCTTCTGGTATATTATGCAATGTTACTGCCAAAACCATCATTGTAATTTTTTCTAGCTTTGCTTTTATGCCTTCTGGTTTGTCACTTTTTAAATGT
>CALXUH010000074.1 GCA_944391645.1 uncultured Clostridia bacterium
TACAAGCCAGCCATATTATTATAGATGGTATGGACTATATTATGGGGCAAAAAATGCAAATGTAGAAGGAAATGGAGATTATGTGCAAACAGCAATGATATATGGAGTATTGTGGGATAAAACAATGGATTATATAAGAACCCAAAAAACAGCAGGAAATACAACATATGATGTAGATACTGCAACTTCTACTTGGCATGGTTCATCTAATGGACATACAGGTGTAGTAAATTCAGGACAGGCAAATGCCGGAGATGTAGCATTAAATATATGGGACTTAGAAAGTAATGCTTGGGAATGGACACAAGAGGCCAGCCGGTACCCATAGTCGCGTTTTTAGGGGAGGCTACTACAATAACAGCTATTCAGCCTCTTTTCGCGACTCCCACTTTCCTACCGACTTCTACAGCGACTATGGGTCGCGAGCCGCACTTTATATAAAATAAACGAAAGTTTATTTTATATAAACGTAGGACTGTATGCTAATAGCGATGCACTAATTTTTTTAGTGCCACAATGTTTATGAGATAATAAAAATGTAGTTTTTTTCCAACATAAAAATGTAGGAAAACCTACATTTTTTTAATAAAACTAAGAAAAAATTTTGTAAATTATAATCTTTAATATAAAGTGTTTTAGTGAAAAAATTTATGGATTTTTACCCAAACGTTTGACAAACTATTCAATATATGGTAAAATATTCATCTGTAAGCCGCTTAAGTTAGGTTAAAAAGCAATATATGCTACCTAAAATATAAACTTAGCGAGTATTAAAAGAAAGTAGAGGTGCTTTTCGATAATGTATGCAATAATTGAAGCTTGTGGAAAGCAATACAAAGTATTAAAAGGAGAAACAGTTTTCTTTGAAAAATTAGATGCTGAAGAAGGTAAAAAAGTTACTTTTGATAAAGTAATATTAGTATCTGATGACAAAGAAGTAAAAGTTGGAAATCCTTATATAAAAGGTGTGAAGGTAGAAGGTAAAGTTGTATCACACGGCAAAGGTAAGAAAATAGTTGTTTTCAAAATGAAAGCTAAAAAGAATGAAAGAACAAAACAAGGACATAGACAACCATATACAAAAGTAGAGATTACTGCTATAAAATTACCAGCAGCTAAAAAAGAAGAAAAAGTAGAAGGATAATTTATCGTATAAAAATAAAATACGAGGGGAGTGAATAATAAATGGCACATAAAAAAGGTCAAGGTAGTGTTAAAAACGGAAGAGATAGTGAGTCAAAACGTTTAGGTGTAAAAAGAGCAGATGGAGAATTTGTTCTTGCTGGAAATATATTAATAAGACAAAGGGGAACTAAAGTACATCCAGGAACAAATGTAGGAATAGGTAGTGATGATACATTATTTGCATTAGTAGATGGAACTGTAAAATTTGAAAGAAAAGGTAGAGACAAAAAACAAGTAAGTGTTTACCCAGTTGAAAAATAATAATATAATTTTAAAGTATACATTATTTTAATGTATACTTTAATTTTTTAAAATTAATAAATGGAGAATTGATGTGAAAGAAAAAGATGTAATAAAAATAATAAAAAAATTAAAAGAAACATATCCAGATGCAACATGTAGTCTGGATTTTACAACACCATTTGAATTAGGTATAGCAGTAATGTTATCAGCACAATGTACAGATGAAAGGGTAAATAAAATAACACCATTATTATTTAAAAAATTTAAAAATCCTATTGACTATATTAATGTACCTATAGAAACAATAGAGGAAATAATAAAACCATGTGGTTTTTACAAAAATAAAGCAAAAAATATTGTAGGGTATGCAAAAATGATAATAGAAAAATATAATGGAGAAATACCAAAAACTATGGAAGAATTAGTAGAGCTTCCAGGAATAGGTAGAAAAAGTGCAAATGTAATAATGTTAGAAGCATTTAATAATCCAGAGGGAATAGCTATAGATACACATGCAAAAAGAATTTCTAATAGAGTAGGTTTATCTAATGAGAAAGAACCTGAAAAAATAGAAAAAGATTTATTAAAAATTATTCCTAAAAAATATTTTAAAGATGTAAATCATTTATTAGTTTGGCATGGAAGAAATATTTGTACGGCAAGAAAACCACAATGTGAAAAATGCCCAATAAAAGAAGAATGTAAATTTTATAAAAATTAAAATTGCCCCCACGTCATCAGCTGACTTGGGGGACTTTACGGTGGTTTGTTACTTGTTTTCAGCCAGATAGGAGTGGACTTCATCCACATCCATACCTTTAAGCTCCGAGGCCAATTTCTTGTCCTCTTCGCTTCCGATGCAGCACATCAGCTTGACAAGGTCCCAGACCTCATCATCATACTGGCAACACATCAGTGCAGTCCGAAAGTCACGAGTGCTAGAAATGAACATTAAAATTCCACCTTTCAAAAAAAATTTTTTGATAAATATATTATAACATAAATAAATATAAAACACAAATACATAAAAAAATCACTCTTTGGTAAAAATATCTATAAAAGTATTTTTCTAGGAGTGAATTTTTTTGAAAAAAACAAAATTTTTAAATATAAAAGGAGCAGTTTTAGATAGGGAAAATTTAAAAAATTTTATGGAAAAAACTGCAATTAATTATGAAATAACAAAATTTTCAAATACAAATACTTATCCAATAGAAAGAATGGAGCAAAATTATACTTTTATAGAAAAAACATACAATTTATTAAATGAACATATTAAAAAAAATATAGAAATTCATCCAGCTGGAGAATGGCTATTAGATAACTTTTATATTATAGAGGAAACTGTAAAAAAAATAAAAAAGGAAATGCCACTAAAAAAATATAAGAGATTTCCAGGAATTGCAAATGGAATATACGAAGGCTTTGCAAGGATATATTTAATTGCTTCAGAAATAGCATCATATACTGATAACAAGATAGATGATGAAACTATAAAAATAGCATTGCTTGCATACCAAAAACAGAAAAACTTAAATATGGAAGAAATATGGAACTTTTCAGTATTTCTTGAAATAGCAATAATAGAAAATATACGTGCAGTATGTGAAAAAATATATGTATCTCAAAATCAGAAATATAAAGTAGAAAGTATTATAGAAAGATTAGTAGAAAATAAAGATGAGAAAAATTTTAAATATTCAAAATTAAATTTTAAACCAAATCACTTAAAAAATGAAATGAAATATCCATTTATAGAATATATGTCTTATAAACTAAAAAAGTTTGGGAAAAAAGGAATTGCATATATAAATATTTTAGAAGAAGAGGTAAAAAAAACAGGAATTACAATTCCAGAAGCAATACAAAAAGAACATTTTGATATTGCTATGCAAAAGGTATTAATTGGAAATAGTATAACAAGTATAAAGGAAATTTCAAGAATAAATTTTTTAATGTTATTTGAAACAATAAATGGGGTAGAAGAAACACTAAAAAAAGATCCTGCAAATATTTATGTAAAAATGGATTATAAAACTAAAGCATACTATAGAGAAAAAATAAAAGAAATTGCAAATAAAACAAAAATTTCGGAAAATTATATTGCAGGGAAGGTATTAGAATTAGCAAATGAGAATATAGAAGACATTAGAAAGTCACATATAGGATATTATTTAATAGATGAAGGTTATAATAAATTAATAAAAAAACTAAATGCTAGCCCTAAACTTATGCATAAAACAAATAAAGAAAAAGTATCAACATACATTGGAATAATCTATATGTTAACCACAATAAGTGCAATATTTTGTGGATTAAGCATATATAAAAGTACAAATTTATTAATTTATAGTATTATAAATTCGATAATATTTGTTATACCGATATCTGAAATAGTTATACAGATAGTAAATTATATATTAGTAAAAAGTGTAAAACCTAAAATAATTCCAAAATTGAATTTAAGCCGGTGGAATACCAGAGGAGTATACATGTTTAGTTGTTATACCAACAATAATAAATACCAAGAAAAAAGTAGAAGATTTGATGCACAAGTTAGAAGTTTATTACTTGGCAAACAAATCTAAAAACCTATATTTTGCACTTTTAGGAGATTGCACATCATCAAAAAATAAGACTGAAGGTTTTGATGAAGAAATAAAACAAGTAGGTATATATCAATCTGAAAAATTGAATAAAAAGTATGGTGATAAATTTTACTTTTTATATAGAGATAGAATATGGAATCCTTGTGAAAAATGTTATATGGGTTGGGAAAGAAAAAGAGGTTTATTATATGAGTTTAATGAATTTTTAATTACAGGTGAAAATAAATTTAATACAAATACTCTAGAAAATTGTGATTTTAGGAAAAAAGTAAAATATGTTATAACATTAGATTCAGATACAAATTTAGTTTTAGATTCTGCAAGTCAACTAATAGGAAGCATGGCACATATATTAAACAAACCTATAATTAATGAGAAGAAAAATATAGTTGAACAAGGACATGCACTAATTCAGCCAAGAGTTGGAGTAGATTTAGAATCTAGTAGACAAAGTTTGTTTAGCAAGATATTTTTTGGTATGGGAGGAACAGACCTTTATGCAAATGCTATATCTGATGTTTATCAAGATAATTTTAATGAAGGTATATATACAGGGAAAGGAATATATGATGTAAAAGTTTTTCATAGAGTTTTATCAAACGAAATTCCTGAAAATACAGTATTAAGTCATGATTTATTGGAAGGAAATTATTTAAGAGCAGGATTAGATAGTAGTATATTTCTATTAGATGGAGCACCAAGCAAATACAATAGCTATATGCAAAGATATCATAGATGGATAAGGGGAGATTGGCAATTATTAGGATGGTTAAAAAAAGTTATTGTAACTAAAAATGGAGTAAAAAAACAAAATCCATTAAATAAATTATCAAAATTTAAAATTTTAGATAATTTAAGGCGAAGCTTAGTGCCAGTATTTGCTTTAGTATTAATTATTATAGGATTAGTTTTCAAATCTAAAATTAATTTAATAATTGGAATTATATCTGTTATTTTCCCAAGCATATTAGATATTGGGAACTATATTATATTTAAAAAGAGTACTCCAAACTCTTTATTTGTTGCACATAAAAGTATTACAAAAGTTATAGGAGACTTAAATGCAAGTGTTTTAAGAGGTTTACTTGATTTTATATTTTTGCCAGATAAAGTTTCTAAAATTGTGAATGCTGTTGTAAAAAGTATATATAGACTAAAAATATCAAAGCAAAATTTGTTAGAATGGACAACATCTGAGGAAGCAGAAAAACAAGCAATTACAGATTTATTTCCATATTTTAAAAGTATGAAAGCAAATGTAATTTTAGGGGTTATTGGAATTATATTAGGAATATATTTTGGAAAAACTGTAACATTATTTTTAGGAGTACTTTGGTTTATTGCTCCTTATGTAGCATGGTATATTAGTAAAAATAATGTAAACATGCAAAGCATAAATGAAAAGGATAAAAAATATTTAGTAGATATTGGTAATAAAACATGGAAATATTTTGAAGAAAATATAGATGAATATAATAATTTTTTACCACCAGATAATTACCAAGAAGATAGAAAAGAAAAAATAGCAAATAGAACATCCCCAACTAATATGGGGTTAGGGATTTTAGCTGTTGTATCTGCATATGATTTAGGATATATTGGAGAAGAAAAATGCATAAATTTAATAGAAAAAATGTTATTTACAATAGAAAAATTACCAAAATGGTGTGGCCATTTATATAACTGGTATAACACAGTAACACTTGAGCCTCTTATGCCAAGATATATATCAACAGTTGATAGTGGAAACTTCATAGGGTATTTATATACACTAAAAAATTTTTTAATAAATTTTAATAAAACAGAAAAAATAGAAGTTCTAATTCAAATAATAGATAAAATAATAACAAGTACAAATTTTGGAGTATTATATGACTATAAAAAAAGAATTTTTTCAATAGGATTTAATATAGAGGAAAATAAATTAACAGATTCGTATTATGATTTACTTGCATCAGAAGCAAGACAAGCTAGTATTGTTGCAATAGCAAAAAGGGATATTCCATCTAAACATTGGAATGCATTAAGCAGAACACTTACAACCTTAAATGGGTATAAGGGTTTATTATCATGGTCAGGAACAGCATTTGAATATTTAATGCCAAGCATAAATATTAAATCTTATGAGGGAAGTTTGCTTGATGAATCTTGCAAGTTTATGATAATGAGCCAAAAAGAGTATGCAAAAAAAATAGGTATACCATGGGGAATTTCAGAGGCAGCTTTTAGTTTAAAGGATTTAAATAATAATTATCAATATAAAGCATTTGGAATACCATGGTTAGGATTAAAAAGAGGTTTAGATGAAGATATAGTGGTATCATCATATTCAGTATTTTTAAGTTTGATATATGAATTAAATGACAGTATAAAAAATATAAGAAAACTTGAAAAAGAAGGAATGCTTGGACAATATGGATTTTATGAATCTGTAGATTACACAAGTTCAAGACTTAAACCAAACGAAACCAAAAAAATTGTAAAAACTTATATGGCTCATCACCAAGGATTAATATTAATTTCTATAAATAATTGTATAAATAATAAAATAATGATAAATAGGTTTTATAATAATCCTGAAATAGAAGCAATAGATATTTTACTTCAAGAGAGAATGCCTCAAAAAGCAATTGTAACAAAAGAAAAGAAGGAAAAAGTACAAAAATTAAAAACAAAGGACTATCAAAATTATAGTGAGAGAGTTTATACAAAAATTAATAAAGAAATACCAAATTCAAATGTTATTTCAAATGGAATTTATACAAATTTAAGTTTAGTAGATGGCCAAGGGTTTAGTAAATATAAAAATATATTTATTAATAAGTTTAAAGAAACAGACGATTACAAACAAGGATATTTCTTCTATATTAAAAATTTAAGTAATAATCAAATTATAAGTGCAAATATTGAAAAAGATGATGAGGGAAAAGTCATTTTTTCTCCAGATAGTATAAAAACTATGAAATCAGTTGGTAATATAAAAATAAACACTAAAACTGTAATTGCACCAGATGAACCAGTACAAATAATTAGACTTGAAATAATAAATGAAGCAGATAAAACAGAAAATTTAGAGGTGGTAAATTATTTTGAACCAGTGCTTTCTACTAAGGAACAAGAATATAGCCATCCAGCATTTAACAATTTATTTGTAACTTATAATAGGCAAGAAAATGGAGAAATAATAGTAAAGAGAAAAAAAAGAGGAACTAAAGAAAAAGATATATTTTTAGGAGTAAATTTATATACAGAAAATCCAACAATTGGGAATCTAGAATTTGAGATAAATAAAGAAAAATTTTTTGGACAAGGTAATTTTACTGAAATTCCAGAAATGATATTGAAAAACATACCATTTTCAAATAGTTTATCACAAGTTACAGAAAATGTTTTAGCAACAAAAAGGATTATAAAATTAGAATCTAAGATGAAAGCTATAATAGATTTGGTTATATGTGTCTCTGAAAATAAAGATAATGTTGTAAACATGTTAAATGAATATAAAAATACAAATGCAATTACAAAAGTTTTTGAATTGTCAAAAGCAAAAACAGAGGCAGAAAGTATTTATTTGAGACTTAAAGGAATAGATATTGAAAAGTATCAAAAAATGCTATCATTACTTTTATTTCAAAATCCAATGAAAAATTTAACAAATAAAGTTTTAAAATATAAATTTTTACAGAGCGATTTATGGAAATTTGGAATATCTGGAGATTTACCAATACTTTTAGTTAAAATTAAAGATATAAATGAAAAATATATTTTAAAAGATATATTAAAAGCATTTGAGTTTTTTAGAAGCAAGAATATAAAAATCGATTTAGTGATTTTAAATAGGGAAATAAATTCATATGAACATTATTTAGAAAATGAAATTGATAGTGAGATACAAAATAGACAATTACTATATTTAAAAAACACCTTTGGAGGGATTTTTACTATAAATGAAAGTGAACTAGAAGAATACGATTTAGAACTATTATGCTTTAGAGCGAACTTAATTTTAGATGCAAGTTTAGGAAATGTAGAAACACAACTTAAAGATTTGGAAGAGGAATTTTCAGGTAATAAATCTTTATATAAAGAAAATGTAGAAGGAATTTTACATTTGCATAGAGTAGATGGAGAGATAGAAACTTTAAATGAGGACTATAATACTTTAAAATATTATAATGAATATGGTGGGTTTACTGATGATGGGCTAGAGTACAAGTTTAAGGTTTCAGACAATAAAAAACTTCCTACAGTTTGGTCTACAATTTTAGCAAATCAACATTTTGGAACATTAATTACACAAAACCTAGGAGGATTTACTTGGTATGAAAATAGTAGATTAAATAGAATAACAGCTTGGAATAATACACCAAGTAGAGATATTCCATCAGAAATAATTTATATAGAGGATATTAATAATGGGAAAAAGTGGAGTCTTTCAGAAAATATAAGTAAATCTCAAGAATATCACTTTACGTATGGATTTGGATATGTAAAAGTAAAAACTTTAAAAGATGAGATATTACATGAGTTAGATACTTTTGTACCTTTGGAAAGTGAAGTTAAGATTAATATTTTAAGATTAAAAAACACTTCAAATGAACAAAAAAATTTGAAAATAGTCTATTATATAAAACCGGTATTAGGAGAAGATGAAATAAAAACTTCTGGATATATTAATGTAAAACAAAAAGGAAATTTTGTAACAGCAGTAAATATGTATAATACTGAAATTAAAAGTCAAGAAATTTTTTTAACAACAAATAAAACAATAAGTGCTTTTACAGGTAACAAAAATGAATTTATTGGAAAAAAAGATATAAAAAATCCACAAAAATATTTAGCAAATAGAAATGGACTTTATAATAAATCTTGTGTTGCAATAGAAATTAAGATAGTATTAGAACCATATGAAACTCAAAATGTTTTATTAAATTTAGGAATAAAACAGGAAAATGAAGTTTTAAATGATGATTATAGAGATATTGAAAAATGTGAAAAATGGTTGGAAAACACCAAAAAATATTGGTATAACTTATTAAATACTGTACATGTAAATACTCCGGTAGAATCTATAAATATTATGTTAAATGGTTGGTCTGCTTATCAAAGTATTGTTTCAAGATTGTGGGCAAAATCTGGATACTACCAATCTGGAGGTGCAATAGGATTTAGAGATCAGTTACAAGACACATTAGGAATAAAATATATAGATAGTAACTTTATGAAAAAACAAATATTAATTTCAGCAAAACATCAATTTATAGAAGGAGACGTAGAACACTGGTGGCATGAAGAAACTCGGGAAGGGTATAAGAACAAGATTTTCAGATGACTTATTATGGCTTATATATGTAGTATGTGAATATATAGAATATTCAGGAGATATCAGTATTTTAGATGAGGAAATTCCTTATTTAGCAGGAGAAATTTTGCCAGATGGTATAGATGAAAAATATGATAAATATGAAGAATCAGATATAAAAGAATCTTTATATAATCACTGTATAAGAGCAATAGAAAAATCTTTAGATTTTGGGGTAAATGGTTTGCCTAAAATAGGAAGCGGAGACTGGAATGACGGATTAAATACAGTAGGTAATAATAAAAAAGGTGAAAGTGTATGGTTAGGATTTTTTCTTTACAACATATTAGATAAGTTTATAAAATTATGTGAAATAAAATCAGATTATGGAAGAATAGAAAAATACGGGGAGATAAAGCAAAACTTAAAAAAGGCATTAAATACAAAAGCTTGGGATGGAAGATGGTATAGAAGAGCATATATGGATAATGGGGAACCAATAGGAAGTATAGAAAACGAGGAATGTAGAATTGATAGTATATCTCAAAGTTGGAGTGTAATTTCAAATGCAGGAGATAATGATAAAAAATATATTGCAATGCAAAGTTTAGAAAATTTTTTAGTAGATAAGGACAATGGGTTAATCAAATTATTAGATCCACCATTTGAGAAAACAAAAATAGAACCAGGTTATATAAAAGCTTATTTACCAGGAGTAAGAGAAAATGGTGGACAATACACACATGCTGCAATATGGGCAATATTAGCATTTGTAAAATTAGGCTTTGGAGATAAAGCAGTAGAATATTATACTATGATAAACCCAATAGAACATTCAAAAACAAAAGATTCTGCTAAAAAGTATAAAGTAGAACCATATGTAATACCTGCAGATATATATGAAGCAAAAGGGTTAGAAGGCAGAGGAGGTTGGACATGGTATACTGGTTCAGCAAGTTGGTTTAGCAAAGTAGGGTTAGAAAATATTCTGGGATTAAACATAGAAAATGGAATATTAAAATTAAATCCATGCATACCAAAAGACTGGAAGGAATATAGTATAAGATATAAATATGGTAAAAGCATTTATAATATAAAAGTAAAAAATACAGCTGGGAAAAATGTGGGAATAAAAGAAATGATTTTAAATGGAGAAAAAATAGAAAATTTACAAATAAAATTAATTGATGATGGAAATATAAATGAAATAGACGTAATAATGTAAGATGTTTTTGCATTTGTGAACATATTTAAAAATAGCTTGATATAAATTAAATGTTTATGAGATAAAAAAATGTAATTTCACCTATGGTGTAAGCGCTCCTTTTAAGGAGCGCTAATTTTTTACTTTAGTATAATTTTAAATTTTTAGAATACAATGTGTTTACAGTTTTAAAAAATTATTATATAATTCTAAAATAAATCTATAAATTATAAATATAGGGGGTAAATTATGCCAAGTTTTGAAAATTTAAAAAGAGAAGATAAAGAAGTATATGATGCTATAGAAAATGAATTAAAAAGACAACAAAATAAAATAGAATTGATTGCATCTGAAAATTTCACAAGTAATGCTATAATGGAAGCTATGGGAAGTTATATGACAAATAAGTATGCAGAAGGCTATCCTGCTAATAGATATTATGGTGGATGTGAATTTGTAGATGTAGTTGAAAATTTAGCAAGAGAAAGAGCAAAGAAATTATTTGGAGCAGAACATGTTAATG
>CALXUH010000075.1 GCA_944391645.1 uncultured Clostridia bacterium
AATAATATGTATTTCAAATAAAAGTATAGCAATGTCAGATTATCAAACAGTTGAAACTAAAACAGGAATAGTCCTTGCATCAGCTTTAAATGTAAGAGAAGGACCAGGAACAAAATATGAGAGAATAACAATTATATATAAAAATGAATATGTTAGAGTTTTTGCTCAAATTGGAGATTGGTTTGTTATACAAACAGATAACGACTACGTAGGAATGGTAAGTAAGGAATATATAAAATTAATATATAAGCAAGATTCAAGTCAAGACGGTAGTAATCAAGAAAATGCAGATAATAATTTAACAATAGATGAACAAGAAGTATTTAATCTAGTAAATGAACAAAGAACAATAGCAGGATTAACCAAACTAGAAATAGATGAGGAATTGCAAAATGTTGCCCGATTGAAAGGAAAAGACATGGTAGATAATAATTATTTTGCTCATAATTCTCCAACATATGGAACGCCTTTTAATATGATAAAAAATTTTGGAATAAAATATAAGGCAGCAGGAGAAAACATTGCTGGAAATTCTAGTAATCAAGGTGCAGTAGATGCATGGATGGCTTCTGAAAGTCATAAAGAAAATATCCTAAGTAATAACTATAATTATACAGGAATTGCAGTTGTAAATAGTTCTAAATATGGGAAAATATATGTTCAGATGTTTATCGGAAAATAGAAAATTAAAAAGGTGAGAGTAATAGACTCTCACCTTTTTAATTTAGGTTGAATAAAATATATTAGCATAATAAATACATAAATATAGCTGAAAAACAAGCTTGTAAAATTTTGCCCAATATATATGGTTTAATAGAAATTTTCGCTTCAGATGTTATGCTTAAAACTTGCAAGAGAACAGAAATACTGCCAAAACCAAGTAAAAAAGAACATACTATGATATTTATAGAACTAATATTTAAAGCAGTCATTTTAACACCATTTGTTAATTCAATTATTCCGGTAACTATCCCATTCCAATATTCCATTGGAATTTTAAACATACTAAAAATAGGACCTAATATTTTACAACATAAATCTAATATTTCACTGCTATTGAGCATAGAAATAACTACAGAAAAAAATACGACAAACCCACCAATAAGTAAAACAGAGCTAGTGGCCCTTTGTATAGCAGATGACAAAACTGTACCAAAGTTGTTAAAACAAACATAAGTCCTTGAATTAGAGGATGAACGTTTTAAGTTTAAAATTTTATTATTAGATTTCCACCACCTAAATAAAAAACCAACCAAAAGACAAGAAATAATGTGAATATAAAATAATTTAAAACCTATGGAACTATTACCCAATAAGTTTATACCTATAGTTCCAATTATAAAAAGAGGACCAGAATTATTTGTAAAGGCAAGCAGACGTTCACATTCTTCATTAGTACATATACCTTGTTTCTTATAATCACAAACAATTTTAGCTCCAACAGGATATCCACTAATAATTCCCATAATTAAAGCAAAAGATCCTTCACCAGGAACATTAAAAAGAGGACGCATAATATTATTTAACAATTTACCTAAAATAGGAATAATATTGGTGTACCCTAATAGTTCAGTTGCAATAAAAAATGGAAAAAGAGAAGGAACAACAGATGAACTCCATAATATTAATCCATTTTTAGCAGCTATTAAATTACTTGAGGAAAAAAAATTAAGAATAATGTAAAAATACAAATACATATAGGAATAATAAAGTTTTTAATTTTAATAATAAAAACCTTCATAATTGTCCCTCCTTTTATTAATATATTAAAAAAATATAAGTATATAACCTAGTGATATAAAAATTAAATTATTTAATTAAAGTGATTTAAATAATCAATATTTGGTTAGGGGTAGACAAATACAAAAAAAAATGTTATATTATGTAGGAATTTGAAAAAAGGTGATGACAAAATATGAAAAACAAAGAAAAGGAAACTATTGAACTATTGAAAAAATATAATCAAAACCATATAGTAAATCACATAGAAAAATTAAATGGCAAAGATAAAATTAAAATTATAAAACAAATAGAAAATATAAATTTTGAGGAATTAAAAAATTTATATGTAAAAACAAAAACAAATAGAGAAAAAAGAAATAGTGATATAAAACCCATAAAGACAATAGTTGAGAATACTATAGATCCAAAATCAAAAAGTGAATATATGCAAATGGGGGAAAAAGAATTAAAATTATGTAAATTTGCTGTTGTAACAATGGCTGGTGGACAAGGAACAAGACTTCGGACATATTGGACCTAAAGGAAGTTTTAAGATTGATATAGGTAAAAATGGTAAATATTTATTTGAAATAATTGTAGAACAACTTATAGAAGCAAATGAAAAATATGGAATACAGATACCATATTATGTTATGACAAGTGAAGAAAATAACGATGAGACAATAGAATTTTTTAATAAAATGAATTTTTTCGGATATAAGAAAAATCTAGTTAAATTTTTTAAACAAGCAGAAACTCCTTTGATTAGTAAAGATGGTAAATTGCTAATAGGAAAGGATAATCTTATAAAATTGGCATCAAATGGAAATGGTGAAGTATACAAATCAATGATAAAATGTGGTATTGTAAATGATATGAAAAAAAGGCATATCGAATGGATATCAATAACAGGAATAGATAATATTTTAGTTAAAGTAATAGACCCTTTGCTTATAGGAGTAACAATAAAACAGAATAATTTAATAGCATCAAAATCTGTCATAAAAAATGAACCAAAAGAAAGTGGTGGAGTATTTGCCAAGGCAGATGGAAAACCAGGAATAATAGAATATGTTGAGGTTTCAGATGAAATGGCCAACCAAAAAGATGAAGAAGGTAATTTTGTATATGGGGATATGAATATTGTAAATCATTTATTTAATATTAAAGCGCTAGATATAATAGATAGTAGACCACTGCCATATCATACAGCTGTAAAAACATGTGAATATAAGGATGAAAAAGATAATATAATAAAAGAGCCAGTTTATAAGTTTGAAAAATTTATATTTGATGGATTTGTGTTTTTTGAAGACATGACACTACTTAGAGTACAAAGAGAAAAAGAATTTGCACCAATTAAAAATGCTATAGGAAATGACAGCCCGGAAACTGCAAAAAAAATGTACGAAGATTACATAAAAACATTGAAAATATAGTGTAATTTATGGTATTATATATAAGGTTATTTAAAGGTGGCTATAACAACGTATATATTAAATAGGAGGTAAAAAATGCCAAAAGGAAAAAGATATGATAGTGAGCCTAAGTTGAATATAAAAAAAGTAATTGGAGTAATAATTGCATTTGTTGTACTAGTGATGATAATAACTTCAATAGTAAAAATATTAAAAAATAATCCAGAAGATGAATTAATAAGTACAACAAGCTATTATCCAGCATATGTAAATGGAAAATGGGGCGTTATAGATAATAATGGAAATAATGTAATTACAGCATCATATGATGAAATGATTGTAATTCCAAATAATAAAAAAGCAATATTTGTATGTACATATGATGTACAAGATAG
>CALXUH010000076.1 GCA_944391645.1 uncultured Clostridia bacterium
CTTGTAGGACATCCTGGAACAGGTAAAACATTACTTGCAAAAGCTGTTGCAGGAGAAGCTGGAGTACCATTTTTTATAATAAGTGGATCAGATTTTGTTGAAATGTTTGTTGGTGTAGGCGCATCAAGGGTACGTGATTTATTTGAACAGGCAAAGAAAAATGCACCATGTATTATATTTATAGATGAAATTGATGCAGTTGGACGTCAAAGGGGTGCAGGTTTAGGCGGAGGACATGATGAAAGAGAACAAACATTAAACCAATTATTAGTTGAAATGGATGGATTTGGAACAAACGAAGGAGTTATAGTCTTAGCAGCAACTAATAGACCAGATGTTTTAGACAAGGCATTATTAAGGCCAGGAAGATTTGATAGACAAATTGTTGTTCCGGCTCCAGATGTCAGAGCAAGAGAAGAAATACTAGAAGTACATGCAAGGAAGAAAAGATTAGCTGAAGATGTAGATTTAAAAATCATAGCAAAAAATACTGCTGGATTTGCAGGAGCAGATTTGGAAAATGTATTAAATGAAGCTGCTTTACTTGCTGCTAGACGAGACAAACATGAAATTGGAATGCAAGAAGTAGAAGATGCTATGATAAAAGTTACAATGGGACCAGAAAAGAAAAGCAGAGTAAGAAGTGAAAAAGAAAATAAATTAACTGCATATCATGAAGCTGGTCACGCAGTTGTAAGTAAATTTTTGCCAACTCAAGATACCGTCCATGAAATATCTATAATTCCTAGAGGAATGGCTGGAGGATATACAATGTATAGACCAGATGAAGATAAAAATTATATGGCAAAATCTGAGATGGAGGAAACAATTGTATCACTATTAGGAGGAAGAGTAGCAGAAAGTCTAGTTTTAGGGGATATTTCAACTGGAGCAAGCAATGATATCGAAAGAGCAACAAAACTTGCAAGAGACATGGTTACTAAATATGGAATGAGTGAGAACTTAGGAACTATAGCATTTGGCTCAGGTCAAGAAGAAGTATTTTTAGGAAGAGACTTCACACAAACAAGAAACTTTAGTGAAGAAACAGCTGCTAAAATAGATGCAGAAGTAAAGTCAATAATTGATAAAGCATATGTAACTGCTAAAGAAATTTTAATAAATAATATAGATAAATTACATGCTGTGGCAAGTGTATTATTAGAAAAAGAAAAAATAAGTGGAGAGGAATTTGCACAAATATTTGAATAATAATATTAAAAGCAGGAAACTATAAATGTTTCCTGCTTTTGACATGGGAAAAATAGATTATTCCAAAATGAAAATTATATAGTGTTGACAAAAAACAAGAAAATATGATAAAATCTTTTTAAGAAATAAATTTTCTAATAAATTATAGGAGGTATTAGATATGAATGCAAAAATAGACTTAGTTGATTATGAAGCATTACCAGGTAATGCTAGAAGAATGAGAGAGTATGGAAAGCAACTTAACACAGAAATGACAAAAACATATTCAAATGTTAGAGAAATGCATAATGATTGGTATGGAGACAGATACAATGATTTAGTAAAAGCTTTTAATAATTTAACAACTTTAGTAAATGATATGTTGAGATTGGTTGTAAAAGATATACCAAGTTCTCTAGAAACTGTTGCAAACAATTATTCTATGGCAGATAGAGGAACAAATGCAACAGTAGTAAGCGATGAAACTCCATTACCAGTAGAAAATTTACCAATAGTTCAAGATGTTGGAATGAGATTTTTATCATCAAATGTTGAAACAAGAAAAAATGAAATTAACTCATATTTTGAAAATGCAAAAAACATTATGGCAAATATAGAAACTGAATATAAAACTATACAATGGCAAAGTGAGGCTTCAGAGGCATTTAAAGTTAAATTTAACAAATTGAAATCAGATATCATTACATCATTTGATAGTATTAAAACTCAATTTACAAATTCTATGGAACAAACTAGAGAAGATATTGAAAGAGCAGAACAAGCAAATACTGTAAACTAAATTTGAAGGAAAGCACTTTTATAAGGGCTTTCCTTAGCAATATAATTTTAGATATAAAAGTTGTTAAGGAAAACCCTTATAAAATATAAAATTAAAGAGAAAAGAGGTATTAAAATGTATGTAAGAGATTCTGGAGGAGGAAGTTCCTCAAAAAAAACGTCATCTAGTTCATCAAGTTCAGCAGCTGCAAAGAGAGCAAAAGAAGAAGCTGCAGCAAGAGCAGCGGCAGAAGCTGAAAGGAGAAGAAAAATAGCAGCATTACAAGCTGAGATAGCTGCCACAGAAGCTAGAATAAAAGAGTTGACAGATTTAAAATTACAATATGAAAATATGAAAAACCAAGTAAACAATGTAAAAAGTATGTTAAATCAAGGACAAGCTGAAATTCGGCGTAGCAAAATCGGCTTTTCCAACTTATTATAGGGGATATGTAACAGATATAATAAATAATAATATAGATAATATAGATAGTAATATATCTAATATAAAAACTAAGTTAGATAGTATATTAACTGCAATAGATCAAGAAATACAGGATTTAAATGCAGATATTACATTACAAAAAACAAGATTAGCTAACTTGCAAAGTGAATTAGCAAGCTTATGATAAGAGAGGTGTTTTTATGGCAGTAGCATGGTGTGATTATAATGGATTAGCATTAAATGTTGTAACAAAATTATTTTCAGCAAAAACAACTATAGACTCAGCAGCAGATACAGCATCGGGAATTAGCTCTCCGAGTGGATTCCCATTAGCAGGAATGGTAGCTAGTATTCCTGGAGAAATAAGAGAATGTGCTACAGAAATTGATGGTGTAAAAAATAAGGTAGAGGCACAAGCACGATCATGGGCTATGGCAGAAGGAAATAACTTCTCAGCAATTGATGCATTAAATGGATTGTATAGTATATTAGGAGAACAACCAGAAATACTAGAAATATTTAATAAATTAAGTGCAGAAGAATTAAATGAACTCTTTACTTATTTAGGATTACCAACAAGAACAGATTTTCCAGAAGTAGGTGTTGATAGTGAAAATGGAAATTACCTAACACGGTAAATTTAATCAGCTTGCATATGGAAATGATAGTTTTGGTAGTGGAACAATAAGAGGAGGAGGATGTGGACCAACATCAATTTCAATGGTACTTACATATTTACTTGGCTTAACAGGGGATGATGAAATAACTCCAGATAAATTAATTTCTGAAAATGGATATGGAAAATATTATATAAAAGGAGTAGGTGCATCATATTCTATATTTGAGCAGGTGGCAAAAGATTATTCTGAAAAATATGGAATAAATATTACATCAGAAACATTTGCATGGGAAAAGGCGTGGTCTGATGGTAGATTAATGGAATTACTAAGTGAAGGACAACCAGTAATTTTTAATGCAAGAAATGATAGTGTATTTACAGAAGGAGGTCACTATATAGTATTATATGGACTTACTGATGATGGAAAAATACTTGTTAGAGATCCAAATGGTGCAAATTACAATTCACAAAATCCAATACTAAAAGATGGATTTGAAAATGGTTTTGATCCAGAATATTTTAAAACACTTGGTGGACAATATTTTACATTTGATGTAACACCAAAAAGTGAAAATGTGCAAACTGTTTTAGATGAAATAAAAAAATTGGAAAATGATAATAAAATAACTATTAGTAACAATTTTAATCAAGAACAGTCAACGGGAAACAATGTAGAGGACTTAAAAGATAAAGACTCTATTGAAAATGATAACAATAAAATAAGTAATTTATGGGAAACTTTTAGCCCTCAAATAGCGAATAATAAATATGATGTTATAGATATGTTTAAAAATATTATAAAAGATATGGATATAACAGAATTGTCTGATTTAGCATCTAAAATTAATGAAGATCAAAATTTAGATAATGCAGAAAAGAAAGAAATATTAGGATTAATAAATAATGTAGCAAATGCAAATTATGATGAACCTGAAATAAATGTACCGCAAGATGCAGAAACAACACAACCATCAAGTAATGGCGAAAAAATAGAAAATACAGTAAAGCAAAAATGGGATTATGGATATCTTACAGCAGCAAAGGGAGTTATAGATTATCATACAACAGATGGTGAACATTTTTCTGAGACATGGTGCCCATTAGAGGTAAATGGACTAGTACAAAATATAAGACAATATGAAGGTATTTATTATGAACAATGGACTCGAGAAGATGGAGTTCAAATGTATGGCCCATATGTAATGGTTGCAGCTGATGTACAACAAAGAGAACAATGGGGAGGCGGACGAGAAGATGCTACATACAAGTATGGAGATATTGTTGAAACAAGTCTTGGAACAGGAATAGTTATAGATTATTGTGAAAGATCGGAAAATGAAAGGAAACGAACTAATGGTGAGCAAACACATTTTGACATATATGCTAAATGGCATGATGGAGGAAAATATGAAGAAATAGGATATGATGAAGAATATGTCCCTAGGGATATTGCACCAGATTATAATGAAATAAATGATGCTGAATATACTAATGTTGAATACGATGATACTAAAGAGTAAAAGAAAAATATAATACATAAAATGGATTAGATTATTCTAATCCATTTTTTAATACAAAAATTAAAGTTTTGTATTGACAATTAGCGTATTTATTAATAAAATAATTTTAGAAAATTAGAATAAAAATGAAAGTGATGTAGAAAATGATTGTAACATTAATTGGTAAACAATTCCTAGCTAGGACTAAATTACCACAAGCAACAATGGGAAACTATTGGATTGTTGATAATAATGAAAAAAAATTAATTAGTATAGAAGGAAATAAGGAAGGCTGGAGAATTATAAGTAACAACAATATTAAAATTTTACGACCTAAAAGTATTCTTTCAGTAAATATTTCTAAAATAGTGCAAGCTGAAGAAAATATAATTCCATCAACAATATTAAAAGAATATGGAATGTATTATGTATATTTAAAAGATTATCCAAATGATATATGTATATTATACTGTTCGCCTCAATTTGAAGAAAATTATATTCATTTAAACATAAAAAATTCTCAAGAAATATTAATAGGGAGTGGAAAAGAGTGTCATATTGTATATAATAATCCATTGATAAAAAAGGTACATGCTAGAATTTTTTTCAGTAATGGAAAGTTAATGTTAGAAAACTTTGATACAGATTATGAAATATTTATTAATAATAATTTCTCAAATAAGAAGTTAAAAATGCTTTTTAATGGAGATATAATTTTTATAATGGGTTTAAAAATTATAATTTTGGGAAGAAGCATATACATTAATAATCCTGCTAAAAGAGTTACCTACAGTAAAGAAATTTTTGAGGAAAAAGAAATAAACATAAATGTTCCTAAAATTATTGAAGAAAATGATGAAGAAGTAGAAATACATTTGGAGAAAAACTATTTCGCAAGGGCACCTAGAATAGTTAAAATTATTGAACGCGAAAAAATAAAAATTGATGCACCACCTCATAGTGAGAACAAAGAAGGAATGCCATTATTATATGCTTTAGGCTCATCATTATCAATGGGAGTTATAATGATGATTTCGATTATTTCTGCTACAGATAGATTGGCAACAGGTAATGCAACTGTTAGAAATACAATTTTTTCAATATTAACTTCTGTAGTATTGCTGATTTCAATGTTATGTATTCCACTATTAATGAGAAGATGGGAGAAAAAACAAAAAAATAAAAATGAACGAAAAAGACAAACTAAATATAGAGAATACATAAATTCGAAGATTGAGCTTATTGATAATATTATGAAAAAACAGAAAGAAATTCTATATGAAAATTATATATCAGCAGAAGAATGCGCTAAAATAGTTATAAATAATAAACCAAGATTATGGGAAAGAAAAATACAAGAAGACGATTTCCTAACAGTCAGAATAGGAATAGGAGATATACCTATAATTGCTGATATTGAATATCCACAAGAAGAATTTTCACTAGAAGACGATAATCTTATGGACATATTAAATACGGTTGTTAATAAGTCTAAAATAATAAAAAATGTTCCAATAACAATTTCACTTACGCAAAAGAATATTGTTGCACTTGTAGTTAAAAATGATGATAGAATAGTAGAGAAATTTGTTCAGAATTTAATAATGCAATTAGTTGCATTACATAGTTATGCAGATTTAAAATTAGTATTTTTATTAAAAGAAGACAAAACAAGGAAATGGGAACATTTTAAAAATTTACCACATATTTGGGATAATAGTAAACAAATTAGATTTTGGGCAGAAGATTATAGCGATATGAGGGAAGTTTCAAACTATTTAGAAATGGAATTTAATGAAAGAACACAATACGAAAATCTAAATTATAGATCATTCATGCCATATTATTTAATAATAACAGATGATTATAAAAAAATTGAAAATTTAAGTATAATTAGAAAAATACTAGGGATAGACGAAAATATAGGTTTTGGAATTTTTTGTATAACTAATAATTTAGTAGATTTACCAAGTGAGTGTAAAGCATTTATTAATGTAGAAAATAACATAGGTGAGATGTTTGAAAATGAAATATCTTCAAAAAACAGAATAAAATTTACATTTGATTCATCTTACACATTTTTCTTTGAGAAAATAGGTAAACAATTATCAAATATTCCTATAAAATATGAAACCGTAGGGAAAACAGGTTTACCAGAAAGTTTAACATTTTTAGAAATGTATGATGTTGGAAAAATTGAACAACTAAATATTCTAGAAAGATGGAAAACACATAATGCTACAAACTCTTTACAAGCCCCTATAGGTATAGATACATCTGGAATGCCAATAGTATTAGATATTCATGAAAGATTTCATGGACCACACGGACTTATTGCAGGAAGCACTGGTTCTGGTAAAAGTGAGTTTATTAAAACATATATTTTATCATTAACAATAAATTATCACCCAGATGATGTAGCAATAATTATTATAGATTATAAAGGTGGAGATGTAGCAGGGGTATTTCAAAGGAAAAATGCAAAATTACCACATTTGGTTGGAACCATTACAAATATTGAAACAGCAGGATTACAAAGGTCACTGGCATCTATTCAAAGTGAATTAAAAAGACGACAAATTTTATTTAATGAAGTTAGAAATATGATAGATGATGGAAATATAGATATATATAAATATCAAAAACTATATCATGATGGAGTATTAAAAAACCCTATACCACATTTATTAATTATTTGTGATGAATTTGCAGAATTAAAACAGCAACAACCAGAATTTATGAATGAATTAATTAGTGTAGCAAGAATTGGACGTAGTTTAGGAGTACATTTGATTTTAGCAACACAAAAACCAGCTGGTATAGTAAATGAACAGATTCGCAGTAATAGTAAATTTGGTGTTTGCTTAAAAGTGCAAGACAAAGGAGACAGTATAGATGTAATTAGAAGACCTGATGCAGCTGAATTAAAAAAGACCGGACAATTTTATTTGCAAGTAGGAAATAATGAGTATTTCACTTTGGGATTATCAGCTTGGTCAGGAGCGCCATATTTTCCAGCTGATATTATAAAAAAAGAGGTAGATTCTTCTATAAAATTTGTATCTGATATAGGAACAGTTGTAAAAGAAGTTGGAAAATCTAAAAAACAGAAAACAAGAAATAGTGGAGAGCAAATAACAAGTATAGTAAAATATATGGCTGAATTAGCAGAAATAGAACATATTCAAACTAAACCATTATGGCTAGCTAATATTCCAGCAATAATTTTTATAGAACAATTAAAGAAAAAATATAAGATAAATAATAAACGAGGAATTGTAAGAGCTTGTATCGGAGAGTTTGATGATCCAGAAAATCAACGCCAAGGAATAGTAGAAATTAATCTATCTAACCATGGGAATGTAGCAGTTTTTGGTAATGCTGAAAGTGGAAAAGAGACATTTTTAAGTACATTAATATATGATATAATGACAACTTATAAAACTCAGATAGCACAAATGTATATTATTGATTGTGGAAGCGGAGCATTAAAAATATTTAGAGACAGTCCTTCTGTTGGTGATGTTATTTTATCCAGCGATGAAGAAAAAACTAGTAGATTATTTGATATGTTGCAAAATGAAATTAAAAAGAGAAATATTATATTATCTAACTATGGCGGAGATTATAACTTATATATAAAAGCTAATGAGGAAAAAATGCCGATGATTATAGTTATAATAAATAACTATGAGAGATTTTCTGAAAATTATAAAGATAAATATGATGAAATTCTACTAACACTAAGTAGAGAAGGATCTAAATATGGAATTGTATTTATTGTTTCAGCTGATTCATATGGAGCTATAAGATATCGTTTAAATCAAAATTTCAGAGAAAAAATAGCATTACAGCTTAATAATCAAGACGAATATATAATGATTTTTAATAAAGTTAATAAAAAAAGACCAGCAAATATTTTTGGTAGAGGATTAATAGAAATAGATAATAATATATATGAATTTCAAACTGCAAGAATTTGTGAATCTGAAAAATGGAATGAATATATAAAAGAAACTAATGATAAGCTAACGAAAATTAATAATATATTTGCAAAACCTATACCTGTTTTACCTAACAAAGTAACATTAAAAGATGTAAAACCAGCTCTTAAGGATTTAACAAGTGTACCAATAGGAATTTGTAAGGCAACCCTTGAAATATATTCATATAATTTTAATAAAAATTTTATTAATTTCGTTACTGGAAAAAATATAGATACAATGGTACAATTTTTTGAGCATGTTTTAGAAGAAATTAAGCAATTAAAGAATGTGTCACTAGAAATTTTTGATGCTGAACAAATATTACAAACAGATAAGGTTAATTTAGATGAATTTTATAAAAATTTCATGATAAAAATTAATAGTATTGCCAAGGAAAAAGTATTATGTGTTATTATTGGGTTAAGTAAATTTATAAACAGTATGGAAGAGGGATCAAAAGGATTTTACGAAATGCTATTACAAGCTAAAAAAGTTAATAATTGTAACTTTATAATACTAGAAAATTATAAAAAAATAAAAAATTGTGAATATGATGAATGGTATAAAAATTTAGCCACAAATGATAGTGGTATATGGGTTGGAAATGGAATTACAGAGCAATATTTAATTAACATTAACTTAAGTGACAGAAGCATTATTAATAGATGTGGTGAGAGTTTTGGGTATGTTATAAAAAAAGAAAAAGTTACATTAATAAAACTTTTAGGAATGAAAGAGAATGGTGATGAAGATGGATAGAGTATTAATAAAATTATATGTTCCTATGTTAGAAGAAATATATGATGTATGGATTCCAGTACATAAAAAAATTTATAGTGTAATTGTTTTATTAGTTAAGGCAATAAATGAACTTAATAATAATTGCTATAAGGTACAAAAATTACCACTTTTATATGATAAGCTTACAGCAGAATTGTATAATATTAATTTAAAGGTAAGTGAAACAAACATAAAAAGTGGTTCGGAAATAATATTGTTATAAAAAATTTATCAAGAAAGGGGAAAAAATGAGAACACTTGCAGATAAAATGGAACAAAAGAATATAGAAAAAGAACCTTATTATGATATAAATGGAATGTTAGAACAAGGAGACAAAAAGATTGTAGCTTTTATGGGAGCAAGTAAAAGTGGAACTTCGTTTATATTAAGCAATATAGCACACCTGCTAGCAAAAAAAGGTACTAATGTGGCAATATTAGATACGACACAAAACAAAAATTCTTATTACATTTATACAAAAAATGAAGAAACTTTAAGAAAAACAGCATCAACAAGTATAGAAAAATTATCAAAGGGAGAAGCAAGTGGAATAGAAGTTACAAGCAACTTAACTGTGTATACTACACCGCCAAAGGAAGATGAATATATAAGCAAGGTAGAACCAATTTTAGAAACTTTATTAAAAAATCACTCACTTATATTAATTGATTGCGATTTTAAAACACCTGTAAAGTATTATGAGTATGCAATGGAAATTTATCTAGTACAAACAATGGATACCTTAACAATACAACCACTTACTGAAACACTATTAAAATTAAAAAACGAAGGAGTTTTGTATGATTCTAAAATAAGGATTATTATTAATAAATTTGTAGATATAGATGGTATTACTGAAAAAGAGATTATTGGTGGAATGTCATTTTATAATGACCCAGATATGGCTTATATGAGGGAATTGTTTAACAGAAATTATGTACCATATATGACAATACCATTTGATAAAAAAATCTATGAAAGATATTTAGTTGCAGTAGCTAATTGTGATATTAGCCTTGATAATTATTCGGAAGATTTTATGGAATTATTAGAGCAATTAGGACAGGAAATATATCCAAGTGCATTTTAAAAAGAAATTGCTTATAAGTGAATAATAATATAAACAATAGCATATGTTTTATATAACAAATGCTATTGTTTTATTATTAAAATAGAAAAAAATAAAACAAATATAAAAAATTAACTAAAAAAACTATACAAAATGTTTAATTAATTATATAATATGATAGTAGTATTAAAGCAAGGAGTTGTTAAAAAATGGAACTAAGAAAAATTTTAAATGGAATTGAAGATATAAAAGTAAAAGCAGATTTAAACTCAAATATAGATATGATTGAATGTGATTCTAGAAAAATCAAACAAAATGGAATGTTTGTTGCAATAAAAGGGTTTGATATAGATGGAAGTTTGTATATAAAACAAGCAATAGATAATGGGGCAATTGCAATTGTAATAGAAGAGGGAACAAAAATTAAAAAAACAGATATTAAAGAAAATACAAATATAATAATTGTTCCAAATACTAGAATTGCTCTTGCAAAAATGGCTTGTAATTTTTATGATAACCCATCTAGGAAATTTAAGCTTATAGGTATAACAGGGACAAAAGGAAAAACAACAACATCATTTATGTTAAAATCAATTTTAGAAAAGCATGGAAATAAGGTTGGACTAATTGGAACAGTTGCAAACTATATTGGTAGCAAGAACTTAGGAGAAAGTAGCAGAACAACACCAGAAAGTATTGAATTACAAAAATTATTTAGTCAAATGGTAGAAGAAAAAGTAGATACAGTTGTTATGGAAGTATCATCTCAAAGCTTGAAGTTACATAGGGTAGATGGTTGCGAATTTGATTACGGTATTTTTACAAATTTCTCTGAAGATCATATTAGCCCAAAAGAACATCCAGACATGGAAGATTATTTTAATTCAAAGTTATTACTTATAAAAAAAGCTAAAATTAGCTATATAAATAATGATGACTTTAATGTATCAAAAATAAAAAAACTTTTACCAGAATGTGATATAAGAACATATGGAATTGATAATGAAGCTAATCTTTTAGCTAAAGATATAACAGTTACAAATTCTAGTGTAGATTTTAAGGTAAAAATTATGGGAAAAAATGAGAGAGTAAAAACTGGAATACCAGGAAGATTTAGTGTATATAATTCATTAGCAGCAATTTCAGTAGCAGAAAATTTGGGAGTAAATGCAGAAGAAATTAAGGAAGCATTATTAGAAGTAAGGGTGCCCGGAAGAAGTGAACTTGTAGATAACAAAAAAGGACTTACTATAATGATTGACTATGCTCATTCACCAGAAAGTTTACAAAGTATATTAAATGCTGTAAAAAGTTATACAAGAGGCAGAGTAATTAGTGTATTTGGATGTGGAGGAGATAGAGACCCTGGTAAAAGACCAATAATGGGAGAAATTTCTGGGAAAACAGCCGATTTTACAATAATAACATCAGACAATACAAGAACAGAAGACCCTGAAAAAATAGTAAAACAAATAGAAGTTGGAATTGCAAAAACAAAAGGGAAGTATGTAACTATAGTAAATAGAACAGAAGCAATAAAGCATGCAATAGAAATAGCAAATAAAAACGATATTATAGTTTTAGCAGGAAAAGGACATGAAACATATCAAGAAATAAATGGAAAAAAATATCCATATGATGAAAGACAAATAATAAAGGAAATAATTGGGTAAAATATGTATTACAAATTTTGAAGGGGGAACAAAAGTTGTATTTTCAAACCAGAATATTGTTTGTATCTTTTTTAGCAACGATATTACTATCAATATTTATAATACCAATATTAAAAGCATTTAAAGTAGGACAAATAGAAAGAGATGATGGTCCAGAATCCCATTTAAATAAAAAAGGAACTCCAACTATGGGAGGAATAATAATTGCTTTAGGAATTATTATTGGAACTGTTGGAGGATTTATATATTACTATAATAAGGAAATAGAGGTCGCAAAAAAACTATTACCTTTATTAATTATTACAATAGGGTTTGGAGTTATTGGGTTTGTTGATGATTACAAAAAACTTATTTTAAGAAATACTAAAGGCTTAAAGCCATCTAGTAAAATGCTTGGATTATTACTAATTGCAGTTGGATATACATTTTATATAATGAAAGTCTTAAATTTGGGTACAGAAACATATATTCCATTTTTAAAAATATACGTTAATTTATCTACATGGATTTATATACCATTTGCAATTTTTGTAATTTTGGCAACAACGAATGCAGTAAATTTAACTGATGGTATAGATGGATTAAGTACAAGTGTATCAGCAATTATAGTAACTTGTTTAACTGTTATTGCAATTATTTTAGATGTAAAAGAAATTATAGTATTTGGAAGTATTATAGTAGGAGCTTGTTTAGGATTTTTAATCTTTAATTTAAATGTTGCTAAAGTATTTATGGGAGACACAGGTTCATTACTTTTAGGAGGAGTTATATCAGCAATGGCTTTATATTTAAAAATGCCATTATTATTACTATTAGTAGCTGCTATACCAGTACTTGAAACATTATCTGTAGTTTTACAAGTTATGTATTTTAAAAAAACAGGGGGAAAAAGGCTATTTAAAATGGCACCATTGCATCACCATTTTGAATTATCTGGATGGAATGAAAATAAGGTAGTTTCAATTTTTAGTATACTTACACTAATGTTATGTATAATAGGGCTTTGTGCAATATAAAATAAGGATTATAATAATCAAAACCTTATGATTAATTAAAAATAAAAGAGAGGAAAAAATGATACAAAAAGTAAAAAAACAGGAGAAAGAACAAAATAAATCTTTTGATTTTGTGTTATTTATTATAGTATTAATTTTAGTATGTATGCGGAATAACAATGGTACTTTCCGCAAGTTCACCATCGGCATTATCAACTACAGGAAGTAGTTATACATATGTATATAGGCAGGCAATTTCAGCAGCAATTGGAATAACAGCAATGCTTATTATATCTAAAATTAATTATAGAAAATATGAAAAATATTATAAAATTGCATATATCTTTTCAGTAGGTATTTTGCTTTTAGTTCTAGTACCTGGATTAGGAAGAACAATTAATGGGGCAACTAGATGGATAAAAATTCCTATATTTGGTTCAGCACAACCATCAGAAATTACAAAGTTAGGATTAATATTATTTTTTGCAGCATATTTAAGCAAGCATAGAAATGAACTAAAACATATTTGGAAAGGCTTTTTCAAACCAATAATATGCTATATTGCTCCACCAATATTAATATTATTGATAGTTCAATCTCACTTTAGTGCATCTGTTATTATTGTTTTAGTTTTATCTATAATGATGATGATGGCTGGAGTTAAATTCTCTTATTTTGCGATATTTGGAAGTGCAGGCGCAGGTGCAGGCTTATCTGTTATGTTTATACTTGCAAAATTTTTAAATATGGGAAGTTTTAGATTATCAAGAATATATTCTTTCTTAGACCCATGGAAAGATCCTCAAGGTGATGGTTGGCAGATAATACAAAGTTTATATGCTATTGGCTCTGGTGGCTTTTTTGGAGTAGGACTTGGAAATAGTACACAAAAATACCTATACATTTCAGAACCGCATAATGATTTTATATTTGCTGTTTTAGCGGAAGAATTAGGATTTGTAGGATGTGCAGCAGTTATAATATTATTTCTATTGTTTGTATGGAGAGGAATAGTAATTAGTATGAAGGCACCAGATATGTTTGGAAGTCTATTAGCAGTTGGAATAACATCTTTAATAGGTCTTCAAGCAATTATAAATATAGCAGTTGTTACATCATCAATGCCAGTAACAGGAATTGCATTGCCATTTTTTAGCTATGGTGGAACATCACTAATAATATTATTATGTGCTGTAGGAGTATTACTGAATATATCAAGATATACAGAAAAAATTTAAATGAATATACAATGACTAAGAAAAAAGAAAGTAGGTGAAAAAATGAAAGTAGTTATAGCTGCTGCAGGCACAGGGGGACATATAAATCCAGGAATAGCTATTGCAAATAAAATAAAAAAAGAAAATAAAAATGCAAAAATAATTTTTATAGGTACACTAAAGGGATTAGAAAACGACTTGGTACCTAGAGCTGGTTATGAATTAGAACGAATAGAAGCATATGGAATTAATAGAAAAATTAGTATACAAAACATAAAAAATTTATTTAGAATGATAAAATGCTATAAGAAAACAGAAAGACTTATAAAGAAAATTAACCCAGATATTGTAATTGGAACAGGAGGATATATTTGTGGACCAGTGGTCTTAGCAGCAAATAAATATAAAATTCCATGTGTATTACACGAAAGTAATGCATATCCAGGAGTAACTGTAAAATTACTTTCAGGGAAGGTAAATAAAATTTTAGTAGGTTTTGAGGATGCTAAAAAAAGATTACCAAAAGCAAAAGAGATTATAGTTACAGGTACACCTACAAAAATAAAAAAACAGGAATTAAGTCAAGAAGAAAGAGAAAAAATAAAAGAGAAATTATTAATAAAAAATAATTTACCTATAATATTAATTTATGGAGGAAGCCAAGGCGCAAAATCTATAAATGATGCAGTACTAGGTATTATAAAAGAAAAATTAAATACAAATTATAATATAATTTGGTCAGTAGGGCAAAAACAATATGATAATATAAAACAACAATTAAAGGATGCAAATTTAAATATAAAAAATATTAAAAATGCAAGTATTGTACCATACATTTATAATATGCAAGAAGTAATGAATTTGTCTAATTTAATTGTAGCAAGAAGCGGAGCAATGACAATAACAGAAGTGTCTTTACTAGCAAAACCTTCAATATTTATACCATATCCATATGCAACTGAAAATCATCAAGAATATAATGCAAAAGTATTGTCAAATGTTGGTGCTGCAAAGATAATTTTAGATAAGGATTTAAATACCCAAATATTAAATAATACAATACAAGATATTATTGTAAATAAAGAATTACAACAAAAAATGAGTAAAAATGCAGAAAAAATAGCAATAAAGGATGTAGAAGATAAAATTTATAATGAAATAAAATTACTATTAAACTAAAATAGAACATAAAAAAGATAGCATATATAGTAAAGAAGGTGAAATATTGAATATAGAGCAATTTGAAAAAAATATAGGATATAAATTTACTAATAAAAAATTATTAAGAACAGCTCTTACACATAAATCATATGCAAATGAATATAAAGTTGAAAGTAACGAAAAACTAGAATTCTTAGGTGATGCTGTGTTAGAGTTCATTACAAGCAAATATTTATATGAAAATTATAAATATTTAAAAGAAGGAGAAATGACTAAAGTTAGAGCAAGTGTAGTTTGCGAAGAAAGTTTACATCAAGTTGCACTAAAACACAATTTTAGTGATTTCTTAATTATGGGGAAAAGTGAAATTGCATGTAAAGGTAATACTAAAACTGCAATATTAGCAGATAGTGTAGAAGCAGTTATAGCTGCAATATATTTAGACTCTAACTTAGAAAACGCAAGAAAATTTATAATTTCAAATCTAAAAGTGCCTATTGAAATAGCAACAAAAAATGTAGGGAAAAAAGACTATAAGACTGTACTGCAAGAAAAATTACAAGAACATGGAAGTGTTCACATAGAATATAATATAATAAAAGAAGAAGGACCAGATCATAATAAAGTATTCACAGCAGAAGTAAAGTGTAATGGCAAAAGTCTTGCAATTGGAACTGGCTCTACAAAGAAACAGGCTGAAATGGAAGCAGCACATAAAGTGTTAATAAATATGTAATAATTTTTAAGAATGAAAAGAAGGTAAAATTATGTCAGAAAAATATATAATACCAATATTTGTACCACATTTGGGATGCCCTAATAATTGTACATTTTGTAATCAAAAAAGTATAAGTGGACAAATGAAAAATGTTACGGGAAAAGAAATAAAAATAACAATAGATGAATTTTTACAAAATTTTAAAAACAATGATATAGAAAAAGAAATTGCGTTTTTTGGAGGAAGCTTTACAGGTATAGAAAAGAAAATACAAGAGGAATTGTTAGAAGTTGCATACGAATATGTAAAAAATGGAACAGTAAGTGGAATTAGAGTTTCCACAAGACCAGATTACATAGATAAAGAAAAATTAATGCTATTAAAAAAATATGGTGTTAAGACTATAGAATTAGGAGTTCAATCTACAAACGATTACATATTAAAAAAATGCAAAAGAGGTCATACATTTGAAGATGTAAAAAAAGCATCTAAATTAATAAGAAAATTTGGATTTACACTAGGTCATCAAATGATGATAGGATTGCCAGAAAGCACAAGATTAGATGAGCTAAATACTGCAAAAGATTTAGCTAAACTAAAACCAAAAATTATTCGCTTATATCCAGTTTTAGTAATAAAAAATACTGAATTAGAAGATGAATATAAAAATAAACAATATGAACCTTTAACATTAAACCAAGCAATTGAAACATGTAAAGAATTATTAAATTATTTTGAAAAGAAAAAAATAAAGGTAATAAGAATAGGACTTCAAAATACTGATTTAATTTCAAACCCAAAAAATATTGGCAGTGAAGTGGTTGCAGGACCATATCATGAGGCATTTGGTCAATTAGTAGAAACCAGTATATGGTATGATAAAATATTAGACGAAATAAAAAAATTTAATATCAAGGTAATAGCTGCTCAAATTGAAGTAAATCCGGTAGATGTAAATAATGTAGTAGGACATAGAAAAAGCAATTTAGAGCAATTAAAACAAATATATGATATAGAATTAAAAGTAAAACAAAATAATGAGATAAAACCTGGAAAATTTAGTATAAAAATCTTAAAAACATATAAGGATTTTTTAGATGAAAAATAAATTAATAATAAAAAAATCTAGTATTTTTACTAGATTTTTTTGCTTAATCATGTATTTTATAATGCTTATTATTAGACCAACCAATTAACCAAATAGGAGAAACATCAAATATTTCAGCTATTTTACATATTGTTGAAATATTAATATTTTTAATTTGACCATTTGCGTATTTAGTTATTGTACCTCTAGATTTTATTCCTAATTTTTTAATAAGCTCGTCATAAGTTATTGATGAAGTGCTTAATAATTCTTGAAATCTTTCCGGAAACAAATATTCCATTTTAACCCCCATAAATTTTATCAAATAAATTATAACATGTATTTGTAAATAAGTAAATGAAACAAGAAAAAATTATTAAACATATTGACAAAAAGAAAAAATTATTGTAATATGTTTCTTGAAAAGAAACGAAAGGAAAAGGAATCAAATATGGATGCAGAATTAATAGGAAAAAGATTAAAAATTTTAATGACTCAAAAGAAAATAAAAAGAAGCAATTTAGCTAAAAAGATGGGAATTAGTTATAATACATTAACTAAAAAACTAAATGGGCAAATTGAATTTTCAGCAATAGAGATTACTAAAATAAAATTTTTTTTACAATTAAGTGATGAATTATCTGCAAATATATTTTTTAATCCATATTTTGAAATTAATGAAGAAAAAGAAACTAAATAATTGGAATAAATAACTAAAAAGCACTCATACTAATATGGGTGCCTTTTATGAAATTTAGAGTAAAAAGAAAAATTTTAAATTTAAAAAAGACAATGATAAATTTTATACAAATCTTATTAGGAACAGCATTAATGGCAATCGCAGTTGACTTCCTATTATTGCCAAACCAATTATCTGTTGGAGGCTTTTCAGGTGTAGGGACAATAACACATTATTTGTTTAAAATACCTCTTGGTACAACAGTATTTATTTTAAATATTCCACTATTTTTTTTAGCACTAATAAGAAACGGGAAAAAATTTTTTTTAGATTCATTAGTAGGAACAATATCATTATCATTTTTTCTTAACTTATTTGAAGATATTAGTTTTATTAATCATTCAAATTTTTTAGCTTGTATATATGGAGGGATCCTTTCAGGAATAGGGACATCTATTGTACTTAATGCAAATGCATCAACAGGAGGATCAGACCTATTAGCCCAAATTGTAAAAACATATAAGCCAGATATAAAAACAGGTAATATTATTATATTAATAGATATAATTGTAGTTGCTATAAGTACAATTGTTTTTGCAGAAATAGAAATTGGACTTTATTCAGCAATAGCAATTTATATTATGGGAAAAGTTCTTGACTTGTTTTTTGAGGGAATTGATTTTGCCAAAATGCTAATTGTAATATCTCCATGCTATCAGGAAATATCAGATGAAATAAATAAAAAAATAAGAAGAGGAACAACTGCAATTTATGGAAAAGGAATGTATAAAGAAGAAGAGAAAAAATTATTATTATGTGTAGCATCTAGAGGAGAAGTTAGGGAAATTAGAAAAATTATAAAACAAATTGATAAAAAAGCATTCTTAATTATTACCAATGCAAGAGAAGTATATGGAGAAGGCTTTAAATAGTATGTATAATTAACATAAATTTGCAAAAAACAGGAGAAAGTGCTATAATAATAACATAAGTGCTTAGAAAAGCACTAATAAAGGAGGAAATAATACATGAAAAAAGACACCAACGCATTTGACATCACTGTTTCCGCATTGCGGGACAAGGGCTTAAGCTCTGAAGAAATTCTGCAGGAGCTGAGCAAACTGTTTCAGGCCATGTCTGCTAACGCAGATACGGAGGCTATCAGCCACAAGGTAACAACAGAAGATAAGGAAAAGAAGTTGAAAAAACTTTTATTGGCAACTGGAATACCGCGCAACCTGATCGGGTATTATTACCTGATTTCGGCGATACTTCTGTATCAGCAGAATCCGGCACAAAGTATGACCAAGGAACTGTATGTGGCTGTTGCCCAGAAGCACGGAACAACACCGGTTCGTGCAGAAAGAGCTATGCGTCATGCCATAGAATCTGCCTTTAATCGGTGCAATACAGACGTTATCTACAGCTTCTTCGGTGAAACATTGAATCCGGCCAGAGGAAAGCCCACCAACAGCGAGTTCATTGCAAGGTATGCAGAACTCTTGCAGGAGGAGTAAGCATATCAATTTTCTCCAAAGCCCCAGCATGCTGGGGCGATTTTTTTATATAAAAGACTTTTAAAAAATGGAATTTTATAGTATAATATATATTTGAGAATAAAGAAAAAGAGAGGAATTATGAACGATATAGTAAAAATATTGCCAAACTATAAAAAGTTTAATTCATATATACAAGATGTAAAAAACCAAAATACACCAATAATGTTATCAGGTCTTACCGATACAGGTAAGATTCATTTTGCGTATTCTACACTTTTTTATACAGAAAGACCAATTTGTATTGTTACTTATAATGAATTACAAGCAAAAAAAATTATTAAAGACTTAGAGTACTTTGACAAAAAAATAGATTTTTTCCCAAAAAGAGAAATAGTTACATATGACTATATTGCAGAAAGTAAAGACAATTTATATAAAAGAATAAATACTTTAAATAATATTTATAATAAAAAGTCAAAAATAATAGTAACTACAATTGAAGCTATAATGCAAAAAATTATTGGTAAAAATTCTTTATATAAAAACATATTAAATTTTAAAGTTGGAGAAACAATAAACTTAGATAATATAAAACAACAACTTATGGCCTTAGGCTATGAAAGAACAGAAATGGCAGATACAAAATCTACATTCAGTGTTAGAGGAGGAATTATTGATATTGCAATATCAGAGAAAAAAGGCATAAGAGTTGAACTATGGGGAGACGAAATTGATTCTTTAAGATATTTTGATACAATGAGCCAAAGGTCTATAGAAAAATTAGAAGAAGCAAAAATATACCCAGCACATGAATTTGTATTAGAAAAAGATACAAATAAAATTATAGAACAGCTTATTCAAAAATATGGGGAAAATGAAGATATAGAGAAAATAAAAGAAGGAAATTATCTAAGCAAAATAGACAAATATTTTGACGATTTTTATAATCAACCAGAAAATCTTTTAAACTATTTAGGTAATGATTATATTATATTTTTAGATGAAATAAGTAAAATAAAAGCAAGAAGTGAAAACATTTTAAAAGATACAGAAAATATAATAAGATCTATGTACGAAAAAAATAAAAAGGTACCTGATAGCCTAAAAAAATTAGGGAATTATTTAGATTTCTTGGAAGATATAAAAACAAAACAAACTATATATTTAGAAAAACAGGACTTAGGTTTTGTTGATAAACAAAGTATGCATGCAAAAAGAAACGGATATAGCTTTAGCTATAGGGAGGTAAACTTTTTTCGTAGTTCAATGGATTTACTGCTTAAGGAAGTACAAGAAGCAGCTGGGAACAAAACAGTAGCCATACTTTGTGGGAACAAAGAAAATGTAAAAAAAGTAAAACAACTTTTAATAGAAAAGATACCAGGAATAACAAAATTTATAAATGATAATATTATAAATAAAAAAAGTATAATGTTATCAGAAGGTGAATTACAAAATGGTTTTGAATGTTATGATTTTAACTTATTAGTTATTTCAGTTGTAGAAATTTTTTCTTCTGTGCAAAAGAAAAAAAGATTACCGTCTGAATTTAAACAGGGAGAAACAATAATTTTTACAGAATTAAAACCTGGGGATTATATTGTGCATAAGACTAATGGAATAGGAGAATTTATTGGAATTAGTACAATAAAAACAGGGAATGTAACTAAAGACTATATTAAACTAAAATATAAAGATGATGATATTTTATATATTCCAACAAATAGTCTAGATAATATTAGAAAATATATTGGAACAGGGGATAGAGCACCAAAAATAAATAGACTTCGGAAGTAAAGAATGGGCAAATACAAAGGCAAAAGTAAAGCAAAATTTACAAGAAGTTGCAAGAGAGTTAATTGAATTATACGCAAAAAGAGAACATTCCCGTGGCTATATGTTTTCTAAAGATACTGAGTGGCAAAAGGAATTTGAAGACAGTTTTGAATATATTGAAACAGAAGACCAATTAAGAAGCATTGAAGAAGTAAAAAAGGATATGGAATCTGAAAAACCAATGGATAGACTACTTTGTGGTGATGTTGGTTATGGAAAAACAGAAGTAGCAATTAGAGCTGCATTTAAAGCATGTATGGATCAAAAACAAGTAGCATATTTAGTACCAACAACCATACTTGCAAACCAGCAATATAATGAATTTAAACAAAGAATGAAAGAATATCCAATAAAAATAGAATTACTAAACAGATTTGTTAGTAAGAAAAAACAAGATGAAACCATTAAAAAGCTAAAGTTGGGAGAAGTAGATATAGTTATTGGAACACACAGAATTTTAAGTAAGGATGTGGAATTTAAAGATTTAGGTTTATTAATTATAGATGAGGAACATAGATTTGGTGTAAAAGATAAAGAAAAAATAAAACAGTTAAGAACAAATATAGATGTTCTTACAATGACTGCAACCCCAATTCCAAGAACACTTCATATGTCAATAGTTGGAATTAGAGATATGTCGTGCCTTTATGAGCCACCACAAAATAGAAAATCAGTTCAGACTTATGTATTAGAATATGATGATGAGGTTATAAAAGAAGCTATAACCAAAGAATTAGAAAGAGGTGGCCAAGTTTTTTATCTATTTAATAATGTTAATGGAATAGAATATAAGGCTAAAAAAATAGAAGAATTAGTCCCAGAAGCAAAAGTGGTATATGCACATGGGAAAATGTCTGGTAGAGAAATAGAAGAAATAATGTTAGACTTTGTTGAGGGTAAAACCAGTGTATTAGTATGTACCACAATATTAGAGTCTGGAATTGATATTCCAAATGCAAACACAATTATAGTTGAAAATGCAGATAGATTAGGTTTAGCACAATTATACCAAATAAGAGGAAGAGTTGGCCGAGCTAATAAACAAGCATATGCATATATTACATATAAAAGAGACAAAATAATAAATGAGGGTGCTGACAAAAGGTTAAAGGCAATAAAAGAATTTACTGAATTAGGTTCTGGATTTAAAATTGCAATGAGAGATTTAGAAATAAGAGGAGCAGGAAGTTTACTAGGAGAAATGCAACATGGACATATGGATCAAGTTGGTTATGATACTTATTGCAAATTATTAGATGAGGTTGTAAAAGAAGTAAAAGGTATAAAAGTTCAGGAAGAACAAGATGTTATAATAGATTTAAATGTTACAAGTTATATACCAGATTCATATATACAAAATAGCACGCAAAAAATAGAAGTATATCAAAGCATAGCATTATGTAGAACAGAAGAAGATATAAAAAATGTTATAGAATATATTTTAGATAGGTTTGGAAAAATGCCTCAAGAAATGTTTAATTTAATAGGTATAGCTAAAATAAAAGAAAAATGTAAAGATATGGGAATTACAAAGGTAGCACAAAAAGATAATAATGTAATATTTTATTTTAACCCAGAAAGTTTTACACTAAATATACCTGACTTAATAGAGCAATATAATAATAGAATAAAATTTTCAACAGGTATAAATCCATATATTACGCTAACTTTAAAAAACACAAATAATACTATAGGAGAAGTAGAAGAATTTTTAAATTAAATTTTAGATTATAGATGTTAAAATTACGGTTTGGGAGGAAAAGATGGTAATTACAAGTAAAGATAATGAGCAGATAAAACATATAAGAAAATTAAAAGAAAAAAAATATAGAGACCAATATAATGAATATATAATAGAAGGAATAAAATTAATAAAAGAGGCAATAGAAGAAAATGCAAATATAAAAACAATAGTTATATGTGATAATTGTGTAAAAAATGAAGAAATAGACCCCAAAATAATGTATGAAATAGCAAAATATAACTGTATTTATGTGGAAGAAAATGTATTCCATAGTATAACAGATGTTCAAAATCCACAAGGCTTACTTGCTATTATGTCTAAAGAACAATATAGAAAAGAGATAAATTACAAAGAAGATATTATTGTTATATTAGATAATGTGCAAGACCCAGGTAATATTGGCACAATATTAAGAACAATAGATAGTATTGGACTAACACAAGTAATAACATCTAAAAACAGTGGTGATGTGTATAATCCAAAAGTAGTACGTTCTACGATGGGCGCAATTTTAAGAGTTAATGTTATAGAAAGCCCAAATCTATTAGAGACATTAAAAGAGTTAAAAAAACACAAGTTTGAAATAGTTGCAACATCATTGCAAACACAAAATACTATTTATGACATAGATTATAAGAAAAAGGCAATTATAATTGGTAATGAAGCAAATGGTGTATCTAAAGAAGTTTTAGAGTTGGCAGATAAAAAAGTAAAAATACCAATGCTTGGTAAAACAGAAAGCTTAAATGCAGCAGTAGCAACAGGTATAATTACTTATGAATATGTAAGACAAAAGCTTAAGAATAAGTAAAATAAAGAAAAAGAGATTAAGATATAGATATTCTTAATCTCTAATTATTAATATTTAAGTCATTATTTGCCAATATTTCCAAAATTTTTGGATAAATTAAATCTGCATTATGCATCCAATTATCTACAATAAGTTTTGCGTGTTCTCTAGAGGTTGCAAAAGTTTGAATCTCAAAAATTGTCTTATTATTTTCTGTAAGTTTGCATTTTACAGTGTAGTCATTTTTGCCATTTGGAGTAAAATCTGCAGTTACAGAAAGTTCGTTTTCTATTTTACGCAAATTTTCTTTAAAATTATTATCTGCTTTAAACTTTAAATAACCAGGTATTAAATCTTTAACTAAATTTAATGCCTGTTTTCCATCTTTAGTTAACTCATATATAGTTTCTTTACCTTCATCATATGCTATAATGTATTTTGTTTCAATTAAATCTAATAAAAATTGTTGAAAATAAAAGTAATTCATGTTATTTATGGTAGTTATTAATTTTAAAAGAGCGGTATTACTAATTGGTTTACCAATTTTATCTAATACATACAAAATTAATGCTTTATTTTCAACAAGAGTATCATTATCATAAGCAAGTTTCATTTCGCAATAAACATCCTCCTTCACATATCTAAAATATTATACCATGGTTTTCATAAAATCGCAATAGTTATGTGATAGAGCAAACACTAAAAATATAATGCTTTATTTATATAGCATATAACCATCAACTGAAATATAAATTAACTGACCATTATCCTCGTTATATGAACATCTTAAACTACTTATATATAAAGCTTTAGTATTATCTATATTTAATAATGAATTAGATTGTAAAAATATTTCAGGATCTTGTGAATTAACTATGTCATGTAATAGATTTTCACAATTTAGAATTTCAATAAACTCATTAGTATTATTATATAATTCTAATTGTGCTCTAGTACCATATCCAGAAACAGCAACTAATTTTGAATAATTGGTAATATCTATAAATTTATCAGTATTATTAAAATATACATACTTTTTATTTGAACCATATTCAGAATAATAAGAACTATTTATATCATCTTTATATTGTGTAACATATTCTGAAATGTATTCTTGAGCATTATGTTGTACTAAATATCTATATGCTCCAAAAACTTTAGCTTTATTTTCTTGAGAAAGTTCTTCGTAACTTAAATCGCTTGAAAATGCGTTTACTAGAATGCTTCTTTGACTTAGAATTGAAACTTTATTATAATTTGTAGGAAGTATAAAAGCAACAAGTATTAAGATGGACATATAAATAAAAGTATGATGTAACTTTTCACCTTTTTTTACTATGTTTAGGATAAGCATTATTACTTGTAAAATTATAAATAATATTCCAAAATATCTAGTAGGTGTAATACCAAAATCTGCTATTCTTATAAATAGTGAATATATTTCTAAAAATATAAAAGGTATATAAAATAAAGGCAATAAATTTACTAATTTTTCAATAAACCTGCTATTATTTTTAAAATTCCAAGCCATATTCCATACAGGGAATGCTACTATAAAAATACTTGCTAATATTCTAAAAATTACATTTGATGGTATTTGCCTTAAAACTAAAATTTTGATGATATACATATATATAATTAACATTGCAATTGAAACTAAAGGTAATAAAACAAACTTTATTAATCCTTGAATAAAAGCATTTACCTCTCGATTTTTAACATTCCATACAGAATTTATAAATGTAGGAATGAAAAATAAACCAAATAATAAAATTTGTATTCTAAGTAATATATCACCCCAAGAATTTAACAGTAATTCTACAAAAATAATAGCAATTAAAGTTAAACCTAAATTCAATATAATATATGTTATAGTACCATTAAATAAATTAGCAAAAACATTTAACAAATATTCTTGGAATTTAATATTATAATCTTTAATGATTTTATATATTGATATCAAAAATAGAATAATTAAATATCCAATTAAAATTCTTATTATACTACTTGTATGTATTGTAATATCGTTCAAAATTGATAAAGTAAAAATTAATGAAATTATTGCAGAAATACAATAGCTAATGATTTTGAAACTCTTTTTTTCATAAAAAATATTTTCTGTGAAAAATGATTCAATTGAAAATATTGTACAAAACAATATCACTTTTTCTAATAGGTTTATATTATAGTCAATACCTACAGTTAGAAATATAGTTGCAAATAAAATTACAGCTAAGGTAACTGGAAAGCGCTTAATTAAATTTCTAAAAGTCTCAGAGGTTTTAGAAAATAGTTTTCGAATAGGGTTCATAAATAATCTCCTTTCAATAATATTATTGGAATTATATAATATTTATGCAAGTATGTCAAAATTTAAAATATATTTATAAGATAGAATAAAATAAAAAAACAAATTCCTGTTAGTGTATACCAACAGGATTTTGCTATGGCGTTTAATAGGTTGTAATCCGAAGATCCCATACCCATAAATTGATTCCATATGTTTGGGATGTTATTAGAGCAATAAAATTGCTCCCCGCATGGGCAATTAACTTGACATCGTTGCACTCGCTGATAATTTTGACGATATCAGAGTAATTTTGCTGATTGGTATGCCCATGATGCAGTTGATGAACTGAAATTTTGCCAAAACCAACGTGATTTTGGGAGAGTGCAAAAAGCAAATCCAATGCAATCACGTCAGTAGTAAAAATTTGGTTAAAAGTCATAGGGTTTATATTGTCTTCTTTTGAATAAACAATATATGGCCCTAAGAGGCACCATAGTCCAACTACTCTGGGGTCTGCATTTTTTTTCACCAATTCATTGGAAATGCATCTATTGGGACAGTAACCTTCGTTTTCAAAAAATGCCATAAATGTTCCTCCTTGTGCAATATGCACGTCAATGTTGAAAAAACTTCATGATGTAACGGAGTAAAACGTTTCATCATTGTTATTATAGCATATTTGACGGATAAAATAAATATGAGTCAGTAAAGTTAGCATAAATAAGCATATATTAGCAACAATATGGCTTGCGAAAAACTGATATATTAAATTAAAAATAAATAAAAATGGAGTTGCCAAAAAAACCAATAAGTTATAAAATATTAATGTTAATTTTATATAAAGGGAGATAAAAATGATTTATATAGGTATTTATTATGTTATAGTTACAATAATAATATTGAACTTAATTATTAGAAAAAAACAAATGGATAAAGAAGTATTAGGATTATTAATAATAAAATTGTTAATTTTTCCAGTTTATATACCAGTTATTGTAATTCCAATTTTAATTGTAAATAGTTTATATGGTAATAATAGTGGGGTATTTAGCTTGATAATAGCTTTTTTAGTTATGTATATAGCAATACGATTAGGAACAAATATATATAACAAAATAAAAATAAAATTATTAAAAGAACAAAGAATATATATAAGAGATATGGAAGTACAATATAGTCCAGCAGTACTTTCATATTTGCAAAATCAAAGAATAGAGGGGAAAAAGGATTTAACTGCAAGCATTTTAAACTTATGTGCAAAAGGATTTTTACAAATAGAAAAGAAAGAAGAAAATGAATATGAATTAATTCCATTAAAGGATAAAAATAGTGATGAATTGAAAAAAGATGAAAAATATTTATATGAAACTATAAGTAAAAAAGAGGAAATAGATATTAATAAATGGATAGAATTTGTAAAGCTAGAATTTGACGGTCAGCGCTTTGTAAAAGAAAGTAAAATCAATTTAGTAAAAATTTTTTTAGTTATTTATTTGGTATTATTGATAGGGATATCTATTTATCAAACAAATACAAACAACAATTTAAATGATGAAATATTTCAGAAACTAGCAATGACAGTATTTTGTACTGCATTTGAATTAGCTTTGTTTGAACCTATTATAAAAAGTATTACAAAATATTTACGAAAAGGTGAATATTTAGATGGAACATATTCTACAAAAGGCGCAAGAGAAATGCAAAGATGGAATAAATATAAAAAATTTTTAAAAGATTATACTTTGCTAGAAGATAAACCATTAGAAAGTGTAACAGTATTAGAAAAACATATTGCCTATGCCACAGTATTAAATATAAACAAAAGGTATACAAATAGCTTTATAGAACAACTAAAAGTAACTCATAATACTGCCTGGGATTTTGTAGAAAAAAATTTACTACAAGAATAGACTAACCATATTAATATTTTTATTGTAAGAAAAATAGCAAATAAAAAGCCTTGCTAGCGGTAACTTACCGCTAACAAGGCTCTAACTTTGCTTAAATGAACCCAAAATGCCTTTATTTTCTTTTCTCCATTATTACTGTTGCCCATATACGTGGAATATCTACCAAAGAATCGCAACTGTCATCTCCAGTATCTTTCCACCTCTGTACTGTGTCAATATTAATTCCAAAAATGTTTTTAACTTCATAGTTTGAATAGACAGAAATGAGTTCATTTAATTTTTCGTCAAATCCATCTCTACCTACACCGACAATTGTCTGTGCAAAAATAGGTTCTGTGTGACTTGCATAAAACATAAAATTTTACCTCCTATTAGAGGTTCATTTAAGCATTTATAATATATCATATTTACATAAAATAGTCAAATTTGAATACAGATTATGCATTCTAAAATACATTGATAATCTTTTCTATAATTCCCATATCTTCTATCTTATTAATTCCAAAACATTTCCTTCCTAAATCTTTGATTGATGCTCCTAAATGATACATTTCTGTATTATCTAAAACAATGAATCTATCGTGGAACTTATTTGTTTTAGCAACTTTTAATGTAGGATATTCCTTATTAAATTTTTGGATATCTATATTTTGAATATTACTATGATTAGATGTAAAAATAACTACTTCTACATTATCCTTCTTTTTAGTTAGCATCTTCAAAACACTGTCATCAATGTAATTATCTATAATCAAAATTTTATTATTTGCTTTTTTTATAATATCTATAATTAGACTATATGCGTCATATATCTGTCCTTGAAAGAATATTTTTTGCTTTATATTTTCTTCATTTTGTAATAGGTCAAATACTATATCAAATTTCTTATCATGATCTAATAATTTATATTCCATGCTTGTTAATCTCTCAAATACTTGCCCATTTAACATTAAAAATTTTCTCATTTCAACAAAAGCATTCATAATATTTATACTAACTTGAATAGCAATATTGTTTTTTAATAAGCCAGACAACATTGCTATTCCTTGCTCTGTAAAAACATATGGCAAATATTTACGATG
>CALXUH010000077.1 GCA_944391645.1 uncultured Clostridia bacterium
AAAATAGCTGGTATATCTGATGCTATGAAAAATTCCCCATCTCCTTTTCCAATAACAAGAGGGCTATCTTTTCTTACAACTATCATTTTATTTGGATTATTTTTAGAAATAACTTCTATTGCAAAGCTTCCTTTAAAATCCATACATGCATTTCTAATAGCTTTTAAAATGTTTTTTTCCTTCTTATAATAATAATTTATTAAATTTGGTATAACCTCTGTATCTGTTTGAGATATAAATTTATATCCTTTTTCAATTAAACTATTTTTTAGTTCATTATAATTTTCTATTATTCCATTATGAACAACTGCAAATAAATTGTCACAATCCATATGAGGGTGTGAATTTACTTTAGATGGTTTTCCATGTGTTGCCCATCTAGTGTGAGCAATTCCAACTGTTCCTTCTAGTTCATTTATTCCATCTAAATTATTTAAATTTTTTACTCTTCCTTTGTCTTTCATAATTGTAATTCCATTTTTTTCTATTGTTGCTATTCCTGCTGAGTCATATCCCCTATATTCTAATTTTAAAAGCCCTTGTATTAAAATAGGACTTGCCTTTTTTGTTCCTATATATCCAACAATTCCACACATAGGTAATCCTCCTTAAACTATTTTAGAATTGAAAGACATGCAAATTATTAAGTTACTTAAAGTTTACCTTTGTTCTAATATTTCTATTAGTTTTTTAGTAACTTTTATGACTGTAACTTTTAGCCATAGAACCATCCGCCGAATATTTCGATAAGTTCTAATCCTCGTCAACAATATTTATATTGTCCTGGCGCTATAATATATTTTTAAAATTCCTCCTTTTTCTAAAATTTAAATCTGCATACTTTCATTTTACTGTATTATATTACAATAAAAACTTAAAAGAAGCAAGTCCTCTATAAAATTATTTTAATGATAAAAAACTTTACTGTTAGTAAATATTTATTTATGGTTTTCTGTAAAATTTTACTTTATAATGCTATATTTTGTCTAGTTATGTAAAAAATATTTAAAAATAGGAGGTTTTATATGTCATTAGATTATACTATTATGGGTGAACGAATAAAATTAGCTAGAATAAAAAATAATTTAACCCAAGAAAAACTAGCAGAAAAATTAGAAATATCTGTTCCTTATTTAAGTAGAATTGAATGTGGAGATGCGCATCTTAATTTAAGACGTTTAAATCAAATATGTACAATTCTACGGTGTTACTGAAGGAGAAATTTTAAATGGTGCTTCTACAGCTTCAAAGAATTATCTTTCTGATAATTTTGCAGATTTATTAGCTAATTGTTCTCCTAAAGAAATAAAATTAATTTATAATATTGCAAAAATGATTGTAGAAGACAAATAAGTTTTTTTAGAAAATCCTTCCATTTTACATAAAATTATGTTATAATAATTTTGTAAGTTTTTTTAGGAGGGAATTATGATAATATTTTTAATTATTTTTTTAGTCTTAATACTAGTTATATTATTTAACTCAATTAAAATTGTCAGAGAAGCTGAAGTTTATATTATAGAACGTCTTGGTAAATTTCATAAAATTGCTGATGCAGGTCTTACAATTATTATACCTTTTGTTGATAAAGTACGTAGTGTTGTAAGCTTAAAAGAACAAACTATGGATATCCCCCCACAAGGAGTTATTACACAAGATAATGTTACTATTAAAATTGATACCGTTGTTTTTTATCAAATAGTAGATCCAGCTAAGGCAGTATATGAAATACAATCTTTGAAAAAGGGTATTGAATATTTAGCTATAACAACTATTCGTGATATAGTTGGTAAAATTACTTTAGATTCTACATTTAGCTCAAGAGATTTGATAAATAATCAATTAAGAACATTACTAGATGAAGCTACATACAAATGGGGATGTAAAGTAAACCGTGTGGAGGTTCAAGACATTAATCCACCAGAAGATATTAGAGATGCAATGGAAAAGCAGATGAATGCTGAAAGAAATAAAAGAGCAGCTATTCTTAAAGCTGAAGGTGAAAAGCAGGCTGCTATTACTATAGCTGAAGGTAAAAAAGAAGCTGCTATTTTAGAAGCTGATGCAGAGAAAGAAGCAAGAATTAGAAAAGCCTCTGGTGAAGCCGCTGCTATAAAAGCTATTGCAGATGCTAAAGCTGAAGAAATTAAAAAGGTTTATGATTCAATAAAAAAATCTAACCCAGATGATAAATTAGTTCAACTAAAATCTTTGGAAGCTTTAGAAGAAATTGCAAAAGGTGAAGCAAATAAAGTCTTTATACCTTTTGAAGCTACAAATGCTTTATCTACTTTAGGAGCTATGAAAGAAATTGTAAAAGATGAAAAAAAATAAAAATTATATGTACAAAATAGCAGTGGTTTAAAACCACTGCTATTTCGTACTTGTTTTCAACATTAAATCTCCAAATACAGCATATCCTTCTGTTGGGTTATTAATAAATACATGTGTTACTGCCCCGCAAAATTTGTTATTTTGAACAATTGGTGCTCCACTCATCCCTTGTATTATTCCACCTGTTAAATTTATTAAATCTTCATCTGTTACTTTTATTAACATACTTTTATTATCACTATTATTATTTTTATATATTTTTGTTATTTCTATATCATATTCTTTTCTTATTCCATCTTCTAATGTTAGAATTATTTTTGCTGGTCCTACTTCTATTTCATCTCTTGTTGCAACATCTAAACTATTTTCTTCTATGATATTTAATTTATTTTTGCTTGTTATTTTCCCATATATTCCAAATTCTGTATTACTATAAATTTCTCCTATTGTTTGCCCATTTACTACTGTTCCTTTTATTTGTCCTGGATTTCCTTCTACACCTTTTTCTATGTTTATCACATTTGTTGTAACTACTTCCCCACTTTCTATAGATATAAGTTCTTCTGTATCAGAATCAATAATTCCATGACCTAATGCAGCAAAATTTCCTGTTGACGGCTCATAATATGTAGCCGTTCCAATTCCAACTGCACCATCTCTTACCCAAAGTCCCAATTTGTACTCATTTTCAGCTGTTATCATTGGTTCTATAGATGTAACATATTCTTTACCTTCTCTTACATATGTTATATTAATAATCTTTCCATTACTATTATTCACACATTCTATCAGTTCATCAGTGGATGTTATTTGTTTATTATCAATATATGTTATTAAATCCCCTTCTTGTATTCCTGAATTTTCATATGGCTTACATCCTTCTATTTCTGTCATACCTATAACTAAAACTCCATTTGAATATAATTTTAAGCCAATTGTATTCCCAAGTGGTATGACCTTTGTTTTTTCTATTATTGTTACATCAACTTCTTTTAATTTTAATAAATTAAATAAGCTTAAAGTTACTTTTTCTTTTTTTACAACATTATTTTCTTCATTATTAACAGATGTTGTAATAATTTCTTCTTTTTCTTTGGAAATTCCAAATAAAGTTTCTAGTTTTAAGTTTTCTCCCTGAAATAATACTATTTTTTTTGGTATTGATGTTATATTTATTACATATACTAATATTATTAGTAAAATACATTCAAAAATAATTTTTTTTAGAATTTTCAAAAATGGTCACCCTAAATTTAGAGTAACCATTTCTAATTTAAAAATTCAAATTTTTTATTGTAATATTTAGTTATTTATTAATTTAGTCCTTTGAATTTGTATATATCTTTCTCTTGCTAATGCTTCATAGAATATACTATTATAATAATCTAAATTATTTGCATTATCAGTAGCTTTATAATTGTTTCTATTAACTATACAATCAAAGCATTCATAAATATTTCCATGCTTATAATAATATTTTTTCTCATCATTATCTTCACATTGTTGTACTCTAAAGTCTGTATTTCTATAAGCTTTTAAGGTACTTGGTGAACCTGAATTACAATTATATCTATGGTAATAGTTATCACCATCTGCACCGATATAATATATTGAATCTTCACTTACAAATTCATTATTCTCAGTACTTGTAACTATTGCATAGTTATTATATGTTTTTAATCCTATTTTTTGTCCTTGAAAAAATGTTATCATAGATATATTAGACAATGCCTGTTCCCAATCACTATCAGTAAGTTCTGGTATATTATAGTCAATGCCAGAATTTGCGCTATAATTTGATATTGATAAGTTTAAATTATTGTTGATATTTGCTATAATTGATGAATTTTTTTCATTTAAAATATTTTGAATTTCATCATCATTTAAATATAATCCATCTGTTCTTCTTAACCATATATTGAAATAATTTGTTTCAATATAATAATTAATTGCACTACAATCTAAATCTTTATTAATACTTGGTTGATAGTTATATATAACATATTGATTATTACTATCTATATAATACCAATTATTGTCATTTCCGTTTATTAATTGAAATAATTCTATATACTCTCCAGTTGTATTATTAGTGCATACAAGTAATTTTTTATATTCTGCTATTGTAGTTCCTACCTCTGTATCTGGTATATATACTTTTACATTGCTATTGTTAATGGTAAAAAATCTTCCATTCGTTGAATCATAATATCTTTTGTCATTATTTGAATTATATATATATGAATTATTTTTTAGTTCTAATGTAGCATCTGCATTTTCTTTGACATAAATATTTTCGGTAAGTTGTTCAGCCCATATTTCATAGCCATTCATTTTTATTCCTGAAATATTATTTACACTAACTTCTATTTTATTTGTATTTCCAAAATCTTCTACTATATAACCTTCCTTTGACTGGTTTTCTCCATAAATTCTTACATAATTATCTAATGTATAATTAACTACATAATCATTTCCATTAATTTCAATATTTTTGGTATATGGTACAAAAGTTTTTAATACATGTTTATATGTTTTTTCTGCTTTTGTTACATCTGTTGTATAGTAAATTTCTTCCCCATTGTATGTGCCAAATGTTCCCTGACCTTCTTTTGCATAATATATTGGTTCACCCGAATAAATTGTACCACTTATATTCTGTGTTGCAGAATCAGTAATTTTAGAACCCTCAGAGCCACTATCCTTGTAGTAAAATAGCTGTACTCCATTATTATTGTTAATTGTTTGTGGTAAATATGTAGGTGAATATATATAATATCCATCATACATTATAAACACAATTGCAGGAACATATGTTAACATTGCTTCCTTGCTTGTTCCACCAATTCCTAATTTATCTGCTAAACTATTAGAAAAAACATTTATAGATGACATCAAGTCCTGTCTTTTAGAATTTGCAAGTGTAGAATATTCACTTTTCCACTCTATAGTATTAATTTCAAATGCTTCCATTGCTTCTTTGGTTGCTTCTATTAATTTTTCATCATATATTGTTTGCATAGAAATTGTTTGATTCTCTAACTTTAAATAAAGTGAAAAAATAAATACAATTGGTATTGTAATTATAATAAATATAATTATTAAGTTCTGTAATTTCATAAAGTCCTCCTATGTTTTAAAGGGTTAGGCAGTATTTTACCTAACCCTTTTTATTATCTTATTTACCTGTATTTACTACTAAAGCAGATGCACTTGCTGCAATAGTATAAGTATCTTTTCCAACTATTGCATAAAGGAAATTTTTAACTTGAGAACCTATTGTAGTATTAGTATTTTTTACAGTTGCAATAATGTAATCTCCTTTTTTCATTAAATACTCATCATTATAATTTACTCCAGTTTGTTGGGAATCCACAATTGTAGAATTATAAACTGAATAGTATAAATTTTCTCCTAGTTGATCTGTTCCCCCTTTATTTGGGTTAGAAGTCATTATTTTATGTTCTAACTCAACACTATATGTATTTCCAGTTGCATATAGTTTTGATATGAATGAATTATAATCTTCCTGAGTTATTTTCCCTTTTGTAGCTGCATT
>CALXUH010000078.1 GCA_944391645.1 uncultured Clostridia bacterium
GTTTTCTTCCTAAGGATTCATAAATTTTGATTAAACTTTCAGAGTTTATCTCTTTTGTAAAATATACTTTTGATTCTTCCATTTTATTTTTCCTTTCATTTTTTATCATATTTAATATACCATTAACCATTAGTATAAAGTCAATAGTTTTAAAAAAATAATTAAAAAAATAGCAAATACTTTAAATATATTTGCTATTTTTTTAATTAATCATCTATTGGAATATATTTTTTTTCTGGTATTGTGTTTTGTTTTTCTTTTTTTGGAATTTCTATATGTAATGTTCCATTTCTTAAAGTTGCTTTTACATCTTCTTCTTTAATATCATCTCCAATGTAAAAGCTTCTTGAACATTCTCCTAAAAATCTTTCCTTCCTTACAAATTTTCCTTCCTCTTTTTCCTCTTTTTGTGAATTTGTTGTGGCATGAACTGTTAAATATCCATCTTGAATTTCAATTTTAATGTTTTCTTTTTCGTAACCAGGTAAATCAATGTTTAAAATATATTGGTCTTCTTTTTCCTTTATATCTGTCTTCATTAATTTAGTTTCTCCCTGTACAAAAAATGGTTCTTTAAACATTTCATCCAATAAATCAAATTCGTTTTTTCTTCTTGGTATCATCATCATAATATATCAACTCCTTTTTTATGTGTTGACACCATTTTATTGGTTGCACATATGTTTTATAAAAAGTATTCTTTACTTTTTACAATACTATTATACATCATTTTTTAGCAATGTCAATAGCAGAGTGCTAATTTTTTAAATTTTTTTTAATTTAACTTCTTCCTCTTATTTCTATGTTCTTCAAAGAAATTATCTTTTACAATTTTAAAAAGTGCTGATAAAGTTTCTAAAATCATTTTTTTATTTTCAGGATCTATCATTTTGTATGAATTCAATAATGTTCTTGCATTTAAAAACCAGTTATTTCTTAAATCTGAAAATGTTTCTGCTTTTGTAGAATTTATTATTTGAAATATTATATCTATTACCTGTTCTCTTTTTTCTAAATCAATTTGCTCTAACCATGTTTTTATTGACTTATCTATAAACTTACTGCCATTTGTTACTTCTTTTAAATAAATAAATTCATTCCCCAATAGTTGCCAACTATATAAATCATGTTGCATAATGCCTCTTTGTACACTTTTTACAACAGTATATTTTTCTTTATGGTTTAACAATCTACCAAAAATAGAATCTTGTGGTATATATGTACTTACTTTTTTTATTATTTCTTTATATTCTTTTGTTTTTATTATATCATCATTAAATCCTGGACCATCATTATTGTAAATATTTATTATTCTATTTTTTGTATCTTTGTTTGCAAAAATAGACGCATATACAGCAATATTTCCTCCTTTAGAATGTCCACCAAGTCTCAATTTATTTGGATACTTATTTGCTATATATTCTAAATATTTCAATCCATCAATTTGAGAAGGTATATGACTTTTAAATGTCATATTCAAGTCTTCTTTCCAACCTAATATTGTATTATCTGTTCCTCTATATGATATGTATATTGTATCGTCAGGCATGATTACTGAAATTGCAGAAAATTGTTTTTCTTGCTCTAAACTCATATTTTTTACATATTTTGTAGCTTTCATTTCTCCAAATCTTCTAGAGAATCCCATTGTTGGGAACAATTTTATATCATCTTCCCATAAAATTGGCATTTCATTTATGTCTTTTCTTAAGAATCTGTCGCTTAGTTCTTTTATAGTTACAACTTCATTTTCTTGTATTAGTTCATCAAAAGGAAAATATGAAAATCTTGATAATATTAAATTATCTATTTCATTAAACTTGTCTTTTAATAAACTTATGTCTCCTCTCCACATAATATAATCAAAAATATTAGCCATATTCTTTTTATCTCCTTTTATATATCTTAATAATATCATAAAAACAAGTAATTTTATATTACTTGTTTTTACTACAAATTATTTTTCTTTATATGTATTTATTATGTCTTTAAAGCTCATTTTTGTACCATAATTCAATATTGCATTTGAATAAATTTTTATTGCTATTTTTGATATAACTAATATTGTAATTATTAAAATTGCAATAGATATTACTACACTTGTTCCATCAGCTAACCCCATCATAATTCTAAATGGCATACAAAATGGTGATGATATTGGCAACAATGATGCAATTACATTTAATTCACTAGTAGGGTTCATCATTGTAAAATATGCCAAGTAAAATCCTATAACAGTTATAAGTGCTACTGGTGTATTTGCTGACTGTATATCTTCTGGTTTGCTTACAGTAGAACCTGTTAATGCATATAATAATGCATATGCAAAATATCCTAAAATAAAATAAATAATAGTTATAATTCCTAAATATGGTGTTATATTAGACATATCTAATATTGATTCTAATAATTCTGATTTTAGAAATGCTTTAGCACTTATTAATGCTGTTGATACAATTAGCACCATTTGTAATAATCCCACTATTCCTATTCCAATTGTTTTTCCTAATACTATTGTTCTTGGACTAGTTGATGTTACCAAGGTTTCCATTATTTTAGATGTTTTTTCTGTTGTTATCGAGCTTGATACTTGATATGCACAAAAATAGATTGCATAAAATAGTAATAATGACATTATCATCATTGCAAAAATATTTCCGCTTGCTTCTTCTTCATCTGTTTGTTCTATACTAAATTCAAAGTTAGGTGTAATTGACTGTATTTCTTCTTCTGTTAAACCTAGTTTATTGATTTGCATATTAGTATATAAAGTATTAAACGTATTTATTAAATCTTCTGGTACTTCTTGTATCATAGTCATACTTTCAACTATATATCTTATTTTCACATTTTCTTCTTGTTTTTCTATTATTATGGCTCCATATATTTTGTCATTTTCTATTTGTTGTTTTATTTCGTCATATCTTGCTTGTTTAATTTCAATATCAAAATTTAAATTCATCTGCTTTAATAATTCTAAATTACCTTCAAATATATTTTGATTGTCTACTATTAAAATTTTATCTGCGGTATCTTCTCCATTAATTGAATCTATTATATTTGGTATATTAAAACCTATTATTATTAATAATAGAATAATTAAAGTTGATATCAAGAACGATTTTCTTTTTACCATATCTTTTATTGTAAATTTCATTACTATTAAAATATCTCTCATTTTATTCTCCTTCTTATTTATATTCATTATAAAAACTATCTAGTTTGTTTCTTCCACTTTTTCTATAAAAATATCATTAAGTGTAGGTTTTTTTATCTCAAATTTGTCCACTTTAATTCCATCTATTACTAATTTATTTAGAAGCTGATGTGCCTTTTCTTCTTCCTTTAGTTTTATAATGTAATTATTATTTGTTTCATTTTCTATTTCTAAATCAAATTCTTTTAAATAGTTTCTTATATCTTGTTTTACATCAATTTCTACTCTGTTTGCAGGGTATCCTTCTTTTATATCTTTTAAATTACCTTGCAGTACAGTTTTCCCTTTATTTAGTATTAGAATATCTCTACAAAATTCCTCAATCGTAACCATCTGATGTGCCGACATTATTACATATTTTCCTTCTTTAACTAAATTTATTATTATGTTTTTTAATATTTCTGTATTAACTGGATCTAAACCACTAAATGGTTCATCTAAAACAACTAATTCTGGATTATGAATTATTGCTGTCATAAATTGTATTTTTTGTTGATTACCTTTTGATAACTTTTCAGCATTTACTCCGTAAATATTCTTCTACTTTTAATTCTTTTGCCCATTTATTAATTGATTGTATTCCATCTTCTCTTTTCATTCCTTTTAATTCTGCAAAATAAAGTAGTTGGTCAAAAATTTTTGTTTTTGGATAAACTCCTCTTTCTTCTGGTAAATATCCAAAATTTACTTTTTTTCTATCAACAGTATTACCCTTCCACGTAATTATTCCACTATCTTTTTTTATAATTCCTAATAACATTCTTATCGTTGTGGTTTTTCCTGCTCCGTTTGTTCCTAGTAATCCATAAACACCTGGTTTTTCTAGACTAAAAGAAACATTATCTACGACTTTTTTGCCTACAAAAGTTTTTGATACATTTTTTAAAATTAAGCTCATTCTTTGCTCCTTTCTTTTATATAAAATTTATACTTTATAATTCATATTAAATATAGCATAAATCAAGAAAAAATAATAGATATTTTTATTAATTTTAAACATTTTTTAATAAAATAAACACAGATGATTAGTATCATCTGTGTTACAAAATGTTATTCTTTTTCTGCAGATTTTTCTATTTGTGGTTTTGATGTGTTTTTTGCAATCTCAGTTGTGTTTCTGCAAATAACTAATAATATTAGTGAAAATTCATACGCAATTCTTATCATTAAGTTTCCAAAAACTAATGCAAATACGAAGCTTAAGAAACTTACTTCTATTAATGCAAAAGATGATAATGTTATATAAATTGCTATTATTAAATATGTTATTTTTAATAATGCTTCTAAAAACATTTTCTTAAATGATAAGAAATCATATAACCATCCAACAAAACCATTATATTTTCCTTCATTTTTTTTATTTAAAAATAAAAAGTATACTAAAATTCCGCCAATGATAGCTAAAATGAAAGAGATAATTACCCATACAGAGCTATTAACTGCACTGTTTAGGCTTGATGATGTTGCCCCATAACCATAATATGACATAAGTAAACCTCCTTTTTTTCTTATAATATTATCATATCTTTTATAATTCGTCAATTAATAATATTATTTTTAGTAAAATTTATTTATAAATTTATAATTTATATTTTTATCACAAAAAAATGTTTACATATGCTAATTATTATGTTATATATTTGTAAACAGTTTATACATTTTATTATAATCTATTTTGGGGGCTACTTTATATCATGGAGGTTATCTACATGAGTAGTAGTTTTTTTTATTATACTTTTATTTTTATTTTAATTTCTGTTCTTTTTATTACGTTTTGCTTTTCTTCAGTAATAATTACTCTTTCACATTCTAACAATGAAATATCTTTTTTAGATGGCTCATTAATTCTACCTAAACAACTTTTTTCTTCAAATTCTAAATTTTTATGGCCTACTCCTCGGTCATTCTACCATAACATCGTATTTTGGTTATCGAACAGCACCCACCCAAGGAGCTTCTACATATCACTCTGGCATTGATATTGCAGCTCCATCTGGAACAAACATTGTTGCAATTTCTTCTGGTACGGTTACATATACTGGTTTCTTAGGAGCTGGTGGTTATACAGTAACTGTTCAATATGAAAATTTTTCTATTTCCTATTGTCATATTTCACCATTACTTTTAGTATGTAAAGGTCAATATGTTATAAAAGGTTCTGTTATTGCACAAGTTGGTCCCAAAAATATTTATAATATTCCTAATAATCCTTATAAAGATTCAAATGGTAACCCCACAAATGGTGCTACAACTGGTCCACATTTACATTTAACAATAAAAAAAGACGGCATAGCCGTCAATCCTCTTGATTACATATCATCATCTTCATCGTGATTACAAATATGTCCACATGAACTACAATTTCCTTCATCACATTCATGTCCCCAATCTAGCTCTATTATTTCATTACAATTAGGACATGTAATTTCATCCTCTAATTTATCCATTTCTAGTGTAAATTCTTCATCACAATATGGACAATTAATTGTAAATGTATATTCATCACTATCCTCATCTTCACCATATATATCTATAGAAATGTTTTTTATTTCTTTTTCTATAGATTTTAAGGTGTTTTCCATATCTGTTTGTTTTTTAGTAAGTTCTGAAATTCTTGAATTAGCTAAATTTTCTAAATTAGCTATTTCATCAAAGAATAAGTTATATAAACTAAACATTTGAACTTTAACGAGCTCTAAATCCTCTTTATTTTTCAAATTGTTTTCCAATATTTCTAGAATATTTTTAAAATCTGAATTTAAATTAGACATACTATTTTCCTTTCTAACTTTATATTCTTTCCATATATTCACCAGTTCTTGTATCTATTCTTATTATGTCTCCTGTATTTACAAACAATGGAACATTTATTTTATATCCTGTTTCTAATTCTGCTGGTTTAGTTTGTCCCGCTCCTGCTGTGTTTCCTGCAAAACCTGGTTCAGTATATGTAACTTCTAATTCCACAAATATTGGTGGTTCAACTGCAAATACTTTTCCCTTAAAAGATAAAATTTTAACAACCATATTATCCTTTAAATATTTTAATGTATCTCCCAATTCAGATTTATTAATTGGTATTTGCTCATATGTTTCATTATCCATGAAATAATATAAATCTCCATCATTGTATAGGTACTGCATATCTTTTTTTTCTATTTCTGCACCTTGTAATTTTTCTGATGGATTGAATGTTTTTTCTAAAACAGATCCATTTATTACGTTTTTTAATTTTGTTCTTACAAATGCAGCTCCTTTTCCTGGTTTTACATGTTGAAACTCAACAACTTTATATACACTTCCATCCATTTCAAATGTTGTTCCATTTCTAACATCTCCTGCCATATAAACTTCTGCCATAAATTATCCCTCTTTCTTTAATATATATTTTACCTTATCTATTTTACTATATTTTTTACACTTTGGCAAGTCTCTTTTTATATTATACCTAATTTTAAAAAATATATTAATATTTTTATATTACAGTATAATTTTTAGGTGTTTTTGTTAATATTTCACATCCATCTTTTGTTACTAATATTGTGTCTTCTATTC
>CALXUH010000079.1 GCA_944391645.1 uncultured Clostridia bacterium
TAAGTAAGAACTGGCTAAAGCCTACTACTCCTGGTGAGGACCCTGATTTTTCTGTAACTCCCGAGGAGTAATATATAAAATTGATATATTCATGAAATTTTAGTGTTTCATGGAAACATATGAGTCCGGGGTAGATTTGTTTAGTCTATCCCGGACTCGCCAATTTAGATTATTACATACTATCATAGTATGTTATTCATATATTTTACTATTTTTATATTTGAAAAATGGGTAAGGACCCAGCTATAACTTAGGTTTAAAGACCCAACGTGAAATATGGGGTTATAGTGTTGAGAGCGTAGCAAAACTCCACTAGGGTCCACTTTAAAATGAAAGGAGTGGACTTTAGATATTATGGGAAATAAAATAACTAACGAAGAATTTTTAAAAAGATTTAAAAAAGATGGAAATCCGGATTATATACCTTTAGAAAATTATAAAGGAATGGAGGTTCCAATAAAATGGAAATGTTTAAAACATAATACTGAGTTTTTTGAAAAGCCTAAAAATATGATAAGAGGTAATAACAAAAACACCAAATGTGATAAATGTAAAAAAGAACTTTATAAAAATAAAAAAATAAAACCTAAAACATCAAAAGAAATTTTACAACAACGTTTTGATAAAAAATATCCAAAATCTAAAATAATTTTTCTTTCTGAGGTAACAAAACATAAAGAAAATGTAATTTGTAAATGTTCAAAAGGCCATATATGGGAAACTAATGTAGAAAGAATTATGGCTAGTGGAATTTGTCCTATTTGTAATTGTACAATGTTGCAAGAAGGGGTAAATGATATAGCCACATTAAGACCAGATTTGGCAATATATTTAAAAAATCCAGAAGATGCAAAAACTTATATGCCAAATTATTCGGGGTATTTATGGATAAAATGTCCATATTGTGGATATGAAAAAGAAATAGATTGGTGGTATTTTGTTAATTATGGTTTTAATTGTCCAGTTTGCGGAGATGGGACAAGTTTTCCAAATAAGATAATACGAAATTTATTATTATCTATAAAAGAATCTCAAAATTTATCAAATGTATTTTTTGAATATAGAATTGATAAATATTATTTAGATGCTTATTTTGAAAAAGATGGTAAAAAATATGCTGTTGAAATGGATGGAGAAGAGCATTCAAGGACGTGTTGGAATAGAGATTATAAAGAGGTGCAAAAAAGAGATAAAATAAAAAATGAATTAGCAAAACAAGAAAATATTGAATTAATTAGAATTGATTGCTTTAGGTCAAATTTTGAAAAAATTAAAAAAAATATAATAAGTAGCAAATTAAATAATATTATAAATTTGGAAAATATAGATTGGAATACTATAAATTTAAAATCTAGGAAATCTTTAATTATAGAGATTTGTAATTATCTAGAGAATAATAAAGACAAAACAATTAAAGAAGCCGGGATAGTTTTTAATATTAATAGAGCTACAGTAAGTAAATATTTAAAAATAGGGAGAGAAATAGGAATTAGTTCATATTCTAGTAATAAATATAGAGAAAAAGGAATAAAAGTAACTTGCTATGACAAAGAAGGTAAATTAGTAGGTGAATTTGTTTCTGTTCTTTCGTGTAAAAAATTTTTAGAAGAAAATTATAATTATAAAATAGGAGCAAACACAATAAAAAAATTTTTAGAAGGAAAACCTCATAAAGAATATGAATTTGTTTTTAAAAAAATATAAATAGGAGGTAAACGGTAAATATATGTCTATTATTGATAATATTCAATTTAAACAATGCAATTCTAAAAATTATCAAGAAGGAAGAACTTCTCCTATTAAATATATAGTAATACATTATACTGCAAACAATGGAGACACAGCTAAAAATAATGTTGATTATTTTGCACGAACTGTAACTAAAAGTAGTGCCCATTATTTTGTAGATGAGGCTTCTGTGTGGCAAAGTGTAAAGGATTCTGATACAGCCTGGGCAGTAGGGACCACTGGAACTTATTATTCAAATTGTCGCAATAATAATAGCTTATCTATTGAAGTAGCAAATGCGGTCAATGGCTTTAAACCCAAAGCGGAAGAGAATTTAATTGCATTGGTAAAAAAGAAAATGGCCGAATATAATATTCCAATTGACAATGTGATTAGGCACTATGATGTAACGCATAAGCGGTGTCCATCTTACTATGTTGACCATGAAGATGCTTGGAAAGAATTAAAAAACAAATTTATAGAAAGAGATGATGGGAGTGAAGAAGAGTTGACTTTAGAACAATTTTCGATTTTAATGGATCAATGGATTGCTAAGAAGCAGAAGGAATCTGCTAGTTCTTGGAGTGAACCTTATTTAGTTTGGGCTAAGGAGAATAAAATCATGGTTGGAGATGCAGACGCTAATCAAATGCCACAAGCATTTTGTCGTAGAGAAGAACTTGCCACTATGTTGAAGTCGTTCTATGAGAATTTAGTAGAAAATACTGATGATAAGTAATCATATAATTTTAATTTAAACATTTGTACAAATTTTTAAACCAACATGTGTAGAGGCTTGAATATACCAAATCTCTCAAGTCTCTACACATACACACAAAAGCTTGGATTTTAATTTAATTTAAATATCCAAGTCTCTCACCTTTTATGTGTTTTAATTTATATCAAACAAAAACATAGGAGGTGTATTTTAATG
>CALXUH010000080.1 GCA_944391645.1 uncultured Clostridia bacterium
ATAAATAAAATAGAATTGCAAAATAAAAAATTTGATTATGTAGCAATGGGGCATATACATAAAAGGCAAATAATTAGTCAAAATATTGTTTACCCTGGTTCACTTGTGTCATTGGGTTTTGACGAACAGGGTGAACATGGATTAATTGATGTAAGTTTAGAAAAAGAAAATTTAAAAATAAATTTTATAAAATTAGATGAAAGAATGTTTGAAGAGAAAAATATAGATATAACAAATATAAATTCTGAGGAAGATTTAATTGAATTAATTAATAATATTTCTCTCCAGGAAAATATAATGTGTAAATTAAATTTAATTGGTGTAAGAAATTTTGAAATAGAAGAAAATAATTTATTAAAACTAATTAATAATAAGAATATATTAAAAATAAAAAATAAAACAAAAATAAATTTTGATTTAGAAAAAATAAAAGAGCAAAATAATTTAAAAGGAATTTTCATAAATGAAATGATGGAACTTTTTAATGAAGGTAAATACAGTAAAGAGATAATTGAAAAGGCGATTGAAATTGGTCTAAATAATATGTAAATTTTAATTATAATTTTATAATAAAAAATGGAGGTAAAATTGAATATAAATTTTTTACAAATAAATGGATTTGGAAAAATAAAAAATAAAGAAATTAATTTAGGTAAAAATATAAATATTATTTATGGAAAAAATGAAAAAGGAAAAACAACAATATTAAAATTTTTGGAATCAATGTTATATGGAATTTCAAAAAATAAAAATGGAAAAGATATATCTGATTATGAAAAATTTAAGCCATGGACGGGGGATAATTATTCTGGAAAAATAATATATACTTTAAATAATGGAAATAGATTTGAGGTATATAGAGAATTTAACAAAAAAAGTCCTAAAATATATAACAAAAATCATGAGGATATTTCTAAGGATTTTAATGTAGATAAAAATAAAGAAAATGAATTTTTTTATGAACATACAAATATAGATAAAAATACATTTATTTCTTCTGTACTTTCAGAACAAAAAGAAATTATTTTAAGTAATTCGGATAGAAGAAATATTATACAAAAAATATCTAATATGGCAAGCACAGGTGAAGATAATATTTCTTATAAAAAAATTATTGATAAATTAAATAAAAAATATATAGAAGAAGTAGGAACAGATAGGACAATAGATAGACCAATAAATAAAATAAATAAAATGAAGGAAAATTTAAAAATAAGATTAAAAAAAATTGAATATAATGAAAATAATAGCATAGAAATAAATAACAAAAAAAATCAAATTTATAATGAAATAAATTATTTGGAAAATAAATATAATTTATTAAAAGAAATAAAAAAAATAAATGAAAAAAATAAATATACAAAAGAAGAAATAAATATTAAAAATAATTTAATTAGTGAAAATAAAAATAAAATAAATAATAATGAAAATAATATTAATAAAAATATAAAAGAAAATAAGAAATTAAATAAATATTTAAAAATTATATTTTTTATAATAATTATTTTAAATATAATAATATTTTCAATAAAAATAAATTTAATTATTAAAATTATTTTCGCGGGAATTTCATTATTTGTTTTTTTTGGACTATTATTATTAAAAATAAAAAATAAAAATAAATTTTATAATGAAGAAATATTAAAATTAAATAATGAAAAAAATACTATTAATAAAATAATATCAGAATTAGAAAATGATGTTAATAATTTAAATCAAAATATAAAAAATGAAAATTACATTCAAAAAGAATTAATATTAAAAAAATATAATAATTTAATTGATAAAAATACAATTTTAGATTTATTACAAAAAGATTTAAAAACAATTGAGAATGAAATTGAAGAAACAGAAGAAAAATGTAATAAATCAAAATTAGAAAAATATAAATTAGAAATATTAGAAAAAGATATTAATAAAGAAATAGAAGAAAAAGCAAGTATAGAGGAACAATTAGAAAATGTAAAAAATAAAGAAGAAGAAATTATAAAATTAGGACAAGCTATTGAACTTACAAAAAATATTTTAGAAAAAGCATATGATAAAATGAAAAATAATATAACCCCTAGGTTTACCCAAAATTTACAGAAAAATACCATAGGTATAATAGGGGGAAATTATAAAAAAATTATTTTTAGTGAAGATGAGGGACTAATTGTAGAAACAGAAAATGGCAACTATGTAAATGCAAATATTTTAAGTGTTGGAACAATAGACCAATTATATTTAGCATTAAGACTAGCAATTACAAGTGAAATTGCAAAAGAAGAATTACCAATAATTTTAGATGAGGCTTTTGCTTACTATGATGATGAACGTTTAGAAAATATCCTACAATATTTATGTTCTAATTTTAGCAAAAACCAGATAATAATATTTACATGCTCAAAAAGAGAAGTAGAGATAATGGATAGATTAGGAATAAGTTATAATTATGTTGAATTATAATAAAAATTATTATATAATATATTAACAAAAAATAAGGAGAAGGATTTTATGTTTCAAAAATTAGAGGCTGTTGAGAAAAGGTATGAGGAACTAAATAAAAAAATTAGTGATCCAGATACAATTGCCAAACAAGATGAATGGAAAAAATTAATGAAGGAGCACGCAAATTTAATTGATATTGTCGAAAAATATAGGGAATATAAAAAGGCAAAATCAGATTTAGATGAAGCAAAGCAAATGCTAGAAGATAAAGAATTAAAAGAAATAGCAGAAATGGAAATAGAGGAGTTAAAAACAAAAATCCCTCGGAATTGAAGAAGAACTAAAAATATTGTTAATTCCAAAAGACCCTGATGATGATAAAAATATAATTTGCGAAATAAGAGCTGGTGCAGGAGGAGAAGAAGCTGCATTATTTGCGGGAACATTATTTAGAATGTATAATATGTATGCAGAAACTAAACACTGGAAAATTGATATTCTAAATGAAAATGAAACAGGTTTAGGAGGATATAAAGAAGTAACATTCATGGTTACAGGTAAAGGTGTATATAGCAGATTGAAATTTGAAAGTGGTGTACATAGAGTACAAAGAGTTCCAGATACAGAAAGTAGCGGAAGAATTCATACATCTACAGCGACAGTTGCTGTATTACCAGTTGTAGAAGATGTGGAAATAGAAATTAATCCTGCAGACATAAAAATGGAAGTGTATAGAGCATCTGGAGCAGGTGGACAACATGTAAATAAAACATCGTCAGCAGTAAGGTTAATACATATACCTACAGGTGTTGTTGCAGAATGCCAAACAGAAAGATCCCAAACACAAAATAGAGAATATGCTATGAGATTATTAAAATCTAGATTATACAATATAGAAAAAGAAAAAAGAGATGCAGAATTAGCAAATGAAAGAAAAAGTCAAGTGGGAACTGGTGACAGAAGTGAAAAAATAAGAACATATAACTATCCACAAGGTAGAATAACAGATCATAGAATAGGATTAAGCATTTACCAGATGGAAAATTTCTTAAATGGCAATTTGGATGAAATGATAGATAGCTTAATTGCAGCAGATAGGGCAGAGAAACTAAAAGGTGGAGAAGAATAAAAAAAGAAAAATACTTCTTTAAAAGGAGTATTTTTTTATTATATTATAAGGTAATAAAATTTTAAATTTAACATATATAAATAATAAATATGGGGAGGGAAAAATTGAATTATTTATTAAAAACAACTTTAATAGGATTATTTTTTGGAACATTCGGAACAACAATAGGTGGAATAATAGGTGTTACTTTCAAAAATACATCTAAGAAATTTTTAAGCTTTATATTAGAATTTTCTGCTCGGTTTAATGATGGCAATAATTTGTTTTGATTTAATTCCAGAAAGCATAGATTTTACCAATATTTCAATAGCATTAATAGGAATTTTACTAGGTATTTTAGTTATGTTCAGTTGTGATAATATAATAAGAAAAAAAAATTTAGAAAATAAAAATTCATTAGTAAAAGTTGGAATTATTGTAGGAATTGGGTTAGCACTACATAATTTCCCAGAAGGTCTTGTAATAGGTGCAGGATTTGAAGCAAGCATTAAATTAGGATATTCGTTAGCAATTGCAATTTTAGTTCATGATATACCAGAAGGGATATCAATGGCTGTTCCAATGAAGTATGGTGGAATGTCTAAAACAAAGTCAATTACATATACATTTTTGTCTGGTGTAACTACGGGAATTGGAGCATTTTTTGGCGCATTAGTAGGTCATGTTTCAAATTCTATGATAGGACTTTGCCTAGCTTTTGCAGCAGGTGCAATGCTATATATAGTTTCTGGGGAATTAATACCAGAATCAAATAAAATCTATAAAGGACGAATAGGTTTTGTAGGAAATATATTAGGATTTATTTTAGGGATTATTGCATTTAATATATAAAACATTATTACAGAAGTATTACAAAAATATTACGAAAATGTAACGCAAACTATTGACATTTTTTTAAAAATTTAATATTATAATAGCCAAGTAGAAAAATGTAAAATGGAGGAATAAATTTGGCTATAGGTGATGTTATTGTAGGTATAGATATTGGAACCTCCAAAGTTAATAGTGTTATAGGAGAGGTTAATAATTTTAATCAAGTTGAAATTATTGCAACAGCTGAGTGTAAATGCTTTGGAATGAGGAAATCGAAGATTACAGATGAAGAAGAAGTTGCTTCTGCAATAGCAAAAACAATTGCTGAGCTAGAACAGGTCGCAAATTTAAGTATAAATTCAGCATATGTAACAATTTTAGGAAAATATGTTACTATAGTTCAAAATAGTATTGTAAAAGAGCCTAAGGATAAATTTGCAGGTATTTCAAGTAAGGATGTAAATTCCACAATTGCACAATTAAAGGATTTAGATATTCCAGATGATAAGGTTGTTATAGACATGGTTGTAAGTGAATTTACACTAGATAATGGTAAAATTGTTGATGATCCAGTTGGAATGCTAAGTTCATCATTTACTGTAAAAGGACAAGTTATTTTAGCTGATAAGGAATATGTAAGAAAATTAACTAACATATTTAAAAAGATTAATATAGAAATTGATGGAATAATACCAAATGTATTAGCAGAAAGAAAATTAATTTTAGATAAAAATGAGCTTAAAGATAATGTAATGATATTGGATATTGGAGCAGGTAATACAGATATAGGTGTTTTTAATGAGGAAGCAATAGTTTATACAAGTACTATTCCACTAGGTGGAGATACAATAACTAATGATATTGCAATGGTGTTTAATATATCTGAGGAAGAAGCAGATAGGCTGAAAAAACAGTATGGTCTTGCATTAAAATCATTTATTGATAATGATACTGAAATAATGCTTAATACATATAAAGGGGAAGAAAGAACAAAAATTATAAAAAGTTCAGAATTAATAGAAGTAATTGAAGCTAGGATAACAGAAATATTTTCACTTATAAATAAGGATGTTACAAAAGAAGGAATTAAATCTAATATAAATAATGTAATATTAACAGGTCAAGGAATAACAACTATTAGTAAAAGTGATGTTGCAGGGAAAATAATATTGAATATTCCTGTAAAAATATCAACGGGAAGGTTAATTAGTACAATTAAACCATCTTACAGATCTAGTTATGCACTTGTTAGATACATTGCATCCAGACCATTTACAAAAAGTGTATCTAGCAGTATAGATATAAAAACAAATGAAAGCTTTTTTAAAACACTATTAGAGAGAGTAAAAGAATTTTTTTATACTTAAAAATAAAAGAAATAAAATAAAAATTTAAAGGAGGAATAGGCATTATGCTAGATGCAGAAATGGAAGAAAATAATTATATGATGGATGGAACTGCTACAATAAAGGTAATAGGAGTAGGTGGAGCAGGAAACAATGCTATTAATAGGATGATTGAATCAGGAATAAGAGGTGTTGAATTCCTTGCAGTAAATACTGATAGACAAGCATTGCAATTATCAAAAGCAGGAACAAAAATTCAAATTGGTGAGAAATTAACAAGAGGCCTAGGTGCAGGGGCAAATCCTGATATTGGTGCACAAGCAGCAGAAGAAAGTAAGGCAGAAATTGCAGAAGTATTAAGAGGAGCAGACATGGTGTTTGTTACAGCTGGAATGGGAGAAGGAACTGGAACTGGTGCTGCTCCAATAGTTGCAGCAACAGCTAAAGAATTAGGAATTTTAACAATCGGTGTTGTAACAAAACCATTTACATTTGAAGGAAAAAAGAGATTAACACAGGCTGAAAAAGGAATTGTAAATTTAAAAGATAAAGTAGATACATTAGTTGTAATTCCAAACGATAAATTATTACAAGTAATTGATAGAAGAACATCAATAATAGAAGCATTCAAAATGGCAGATGATGTATTAAGACAAGGTGTTCAAGGTATATCAGACTTAATATCAATCCCTGGATTAATAAATTTAGATTTTGCCGATGTAAAAACAGTTATGTTAAATACAGGAATGGCACATATGGGTATTGGTAGAGCAAGTGGTGAAAACAGAGCAGAAGATGCTGCAAAACAAGCAATACAAAGTCCATTACTTGAAACTTCTATAGAAGGAGCAAGAGGAGTAATCATTAATATTACTGGAGGAAATGAATTAGGACTACAAGAAGCAAATACAGCAGCTGAGTTAGTGCAAAGAAGTGTTGAACCAGAGGCAAATATTATATTTGGTGTTGTAACTGATGAAAGTTTAGGAGATGAAATTGTTATAACAGTTATTGCAACTGGATTTGAACAAGAAGAGAAAAAAACTGGAATAGGTGTAGAAAATTTGGTAAGCAGTACTTGGAATAAAAAAATAAATTCAATTCCAACTGCCACAGATAACAAAGATAATGGTGGAGATTTAGATATACCAACATTTTTAAGAAACAAGAGATAAACTGTATGAAAAAATAAATTAATATAAAAATAAAGGAGAAATAATCTATAAAAGTAGATTATTTCTTTTTTTCGCCTTCAAGAAAAGACAAGTTTTTTTTAATACATATATTATAATAATATAGAATTGCAATTTAGTGAATCATTATTTCTTAGGTGATTTTTTTGACTATATATATAGATTTAGTGTTTTTAGAAAATGTTTTTATGAATTGTATAATAATATATGCAACAGCAATAATATTAAAAAAAGAAATAAAAATATTAAGGATATTAGTTGGTAGTATTATTGGAGCAGTATATGCATGTATATATTACATATCAAATATGCAAATATATTCTAATATAATTTTAAAAATAATATTATCAATGGTAATAGTTTATGTGTCGTTAAAAAGTAGAGGAGTTAAAGAATTTTTTAGAGAATTATTAATATTTTACTTAACATCATTTACATTTGGAGGAGTTACATTTGCATTATTATATTTTATAAAGCCTGAAAATATAGTATATGAACAAGGTTCTCTTATTGGAGTATATCCATTAAAAATGATTTTAATTGGAGGATTAGTGGGATTCTTTTTAATTGTAATATCATTTAGAAGTATAAAAAATAAAATATCTAAAAAAGATTTATTATGCAATATTTGTATTATTTTTGAAAAAGGAAAAGTAGATATGAAAGCCATAATAGATACAGGAAATTTCCTTAAAGAGCCAATAAGTGGAAAACCAGTTATTATTGTAGAAAAAGATGTATTAAAAAATGTCATACCAATGGATGTATTAGAAAATATGGAAAATATAATAAATGGAGAAAAAATAGATGATAAATTTATGTCTAAAATTAGATTAATCCCGTTTTCAGCTTTAGGAACAGAAAACGGTTTACTATTAGGTATAAAACCAGAAGATTTTTATATTAATTATCATGAGAAGATAGTGGAAAATAAAAATGTAATAGTAGGTATTTATAATAAAAAGTTAAGCAAAAATAATAAGTATAATGCATTAGTAGGACTAGATATAATAAAAATATAAAGCATAAATAATATTAATATATCAATAAGGAGGTAATATGAATATTTTTGAAATTTTAAAAATCAAGTTATTAAATTGGGGGTTTAGTAGTAAAGAAGATGAAATTTTTTATATTGCTGGAAGTCAAAATTTACCAGAACCATTATCACCTGAAGATGAAGCAAAAGCATTAAAACAACTAGCTAGAAATGATATTAATGGTAGACAAACATTAGTAGAACATAATTTAAGATTAGTGGTTTATATTGCAAAAAAATTTGAAAATACAGGAATTGGAATTGAAGATTTAGTATCTATTGGAACAATAGGATTAATGAAAGCAATAAACACATTTAATACAGATAAAAATATTAAACTTGCTACATATGCATCACGATGTATCGAAAATGAAATTTTAATGTACTTAAGAAGAAGTAGTAAAATAAAGGGAGAAGTCTCAATAGATGAACCGCTTAATCAAGATGGAGATGGTAATGAATTATTATTGTCAGATATATTAGGAACAGAGGCTGATATAACATCAAGAAGGATTGAGGATGAGGTAGATAAGACATTACTAAAATTAGCGATAGAGAAACTTAATAAAAGGGAAAAACATATAATGGAATTAAGATTTGGATTTAATGGGGAAAAGGAGAAAACTCAAAAAGAAGTAGCAGACATGTTACGGCATATCACAAAGTTATATTTCTAGGCTAGAAAAGAAAATAATGGGAAAAATGAAAAAAGATATAATAAGCAAAACTGGATAAAAAAATAATCAAGGAACAGTATTATGCTGTTCCTTAACTATTTATACTTCCATAATAATTGGTAAAATCATTGGATCTCTTTTTGTTTTTTTATAAATATAATCATGAAGATTTTCTCTAAGAATTAATTTTATTGTTGTCCAGTCAGAAATTCCTTTTTCTTCGCATTTTTGAAGATCTTTCCTTAAAATCTTTTTTATATCTTCAATTAGATTTTCAGACTCTCGTACATATACAAATCCTCTTGTAATAACATCTGGACCAGCAAGGACAATTCCATTTGCATCCATTGTCAAAACTACAATTATTAGTCCATCCTGAGAAAGTTTTTGCCTATCTTTTAAAACAATATTTCCTACATCTCCTATACCTAATCCATCGACTAAAATTTTACCAGATGTAACAACAGATGTAAATTTAGCGCTATATTCATTAAGTTCTAAAACTCTACCATTATTAGTGATGAAAATATTTTCTGGTGAAATTCCAAGTTCTTTTGCTATTTCTGCGTGTGCAATTAATTGTCTATATTCTCCATGAACAGGAATAAAAAATTTTGGTCTTATTAATGATAACATTAGTTTTTGCTCTTCTTGACAGGCGTGACCAGATACATGCACATCTTGAAGAACACTATATACAACTTCAGCACCAATGCTCATTAGGTCATCTACAACTTTAGAAACATATTTTTCATTGCCAGGTATTGGATTAGCAGAAATTATTATTAAATCATTTTTAGTAATCTCTACTTTTTTATGGTCACCATTTGCCATTCTAGTTAATGCTGACATTGTTTCTCCCTGGCTACCAGTAGTAATTATAACTAACCTATCATCTGGATATGATTTTATTTCGTCTATATCAATAAAAACATTATCAGGAGCTGTTATATATCCAAATTTTTTTGCAGTTTCTATAGTATTTACCATACTTCTACCACAAATAGCAATTTTACGTTTATTAGCAACAGCAGAGTTAACAATTTGTTGAATTCTATGAACATTTGAAGAAAAGGTTGCTACTACAATCCTCTTAGTACAATTTAAAAATAATTTATCAAAAATTTCGCCAACTGTACTTTCAGACATTGAATATCCTTTTCTTTCCGCATTTGTACTGTCAGACATAAGAGCTAATACGCCTTTATTTCCAAGAGCAGCAAGTCTACCAAAATCAATTGTTTCACCATCAATAGGCGTATAATCTATTTTAAAATCACCCGTATGTACAACTGTTCCAACTGGCGTATGAATTGCAAGAGCACAGGCATCTGGTATACTATGAGTTATTCTTATAAATTCGACTTTCATAGAGCCAAGAGATATGGTTTGACCTGGATTTACGACTTTTATTTTTGTGCTTCTTAATAATTTATGTTCTTCTAATTTGTGTTCAATTAAGCCTGCTGTAAATTTTGTAGTATATATTGGAACATTAATTTGTTTTAAAAGATATGGAATGCCACCTATATGGTCTTCATGACCATGGGTAATAACTAATCCACGAATTTTTTCTTTATTTTTTTCCAAATAAGTTATATCAGGTATAACAAGATCTACACCAAGCATATCGTCTTCTGGAAATCCTAATCCGCAGTCTACAATTACAATATCATTTTTATATTCAAAAACTGTTATATTTTTCCCAATTTCTAATATACCACCTAAAGGTATTATCTTTAAATTATCCTTCTTAAATATGGTTTCATCGTTTTTATTTTTTGATGATTTAGCTTTCTTTACATATGTTTTTTTAGCTCTTTCTTTTTTTAATTTTTTTTGTTCATCTGTAATGTTTTCTTTCATTCTATAATCTCCTTTTTCTCTTGTATATTAATAATGTTTTATATGCATCAAAAATAACTACATTTTAGGAGTCGACTTAAAGTAGACAATATTGTAAAATGTATAATTTTCCTACATGTAACTATGCATAAAAATATATTTTATAAAAAAATGGGTTAAATATAAATTTTCCGAATCACTTTTATTAATATACAAATACAAATCTCAAATTCGCTTATTCTTAAAATAAGCATCACTTTTACTATTATACTACGTATTATCATTATTGTCAAATTTTAGTAACACTATTCCATAAATTTGAATAATATATAACATACTGATGAATGAAAAATTAAGTTGAAGGAGGCATTTTTATGAGAAATTGTTCAAACAATTCTAATTGTTGTTTCATCATCATAATCTTATTAATACTTTTCTGCTGTTGTGGTGGTAATAATAGTTGTGGATGTGGTTGTCAAGGATAAGTAGAAATAGGATTTATACATAAAAGGAGGTGAAATATATGCCAGAAAATAGAGGTTGCGGTGGCGGTTTCGGATTCGGAGGTGACTGCTGCTGGATAATAATACTAATATTAATATTATGCTGTTGTTGTGGAAACAATAACGGATGTTGTTAATATATAAAAAAGCAGGTTTTTAACCTGCTTTTTGGTTTCGATTTTTGGCTGGGGTGGTAGGATTCGGCGAGCCGCGTCCTAAAAACAGTCCACAGGACTGTTTTTGCCATAACTTCGTTCTGGCACGTCCTTTTCGAATCCTAAAAAAAAATCATCTTACGATGATTTTTGGCTGGGGTGGTAGGATTCGGCAAGCCGCGTCCTAAAAACAGTCCACAGGACTGTTTTTGCCATAACTTCGTTCTTGCACGTCCTTTTCGAATCCTAAAAAAAAAAT
>CALXUH010000081.1 GCA_944391645.1 uncultured Clostridia bacterium
TGGTCCAGTACTATCTGCAGTAATAAATGGTAAATTTATATTTGTTTGACCTACACCAGATAATTCTATTTTTGCTTTTTCTGCAGCTTCTTTTAATCTTTGCATAGCTGTTTTATCTGTACTTAAATCTATACCTTGGTCTTTTTTAAATTCATCTACTAAATATTTTATAATTCTTTCATCGAAGTCATCTCCACCTAATCTATTGTTTCCACTTGTTGCTAGAACTTCAAATACTCCATCTCCAATATCTAGTATTGATACATCAAATGTTCCTCCACCTAGGTCATAAACCATTATTTTTTGATCTTTATCTTCTTTATCCATACCATATGCAAGTGCTGCTGCTGTTGGTTCATTTATAATTCTTAATACATTTAATCCTGCAATTTTACCTGCATCCTTTGTTGCTTGTCTTTGTGAATCACTAAAATATGCTGGAACTGTAATAACTGCCTCTGTAACTTTTTGTCCTAAATAATTTTCTGCATCTGTTTTTAATTTTTGAAGAATCATTGCAGAAATTTCTGGTGGTGTAAATTCATCTCCTTCAATTTTTACTTTTCTATTTGTTCCCATATCTCTTTTTATTGAGATAACTGTATGATCTGGATTAGTTACAGCTTGGCGTTTTGCAATTTGTCCAACTAATCTTTCTCCATTTTTTGAAAATGCAACTACTGATGGAGTTGTTCTATTTCCTTCTGTGTTTGGAATTACAACTGGTTCTCCACCTTCCATAACTGCTACACATGAATTTGTTGTACCTAAATCGATACCAATAATTTTTGACATATAAGTCATCCTCCTTTAAAATATATATAATTTTTAAATTTAATAACATTAATTTGCTACAACTACCATTGCATGTCTAATAACTTTCGTACCTATCTTGTAGCCTTTTCTAAATTCTTCTTTTACTATTTTTTCACCTAAAGTATCATCTTGAACATTACTTACTGCTTCATGCAACTCTGGGTCAAAAGGTTTTCCACATGTTTCTATTTCTTCGACTCCAAATTTTTTAAAAATATCATTTATTTGTTTTGTTACAAGTTCTATTCCTTTTTTAAAATTTTCATCCTCTGTGTTTGATTGCAAAGCTTTTTCCAGATTATCTTGAACTGGAAGAAATGATGATATTATATCTGAAACTAAAGAATTATATAATATATCTCTTTCTTTTAAGCTTCTTTTTTTATAATTTTCAAATTCAGCCATTATTCTTTTAAATCTATCTGTAGTTTCTTCTAATTCTTGTTTTGTTTTTAATAATTCGCTTTCCATGTTTGTATCTTCAACTTTATTCTCCTGTTTTAATTCTTCATTTTTTTCTTCTGCCATCTTATCCTCTCCTTACTTATCTTCATTATTTTGATTTAATTTTTTATTAATATATTTCATAATTGAAATTACTTTTGAATAATCCATTCTCTTTGGTCCAATTATTCCTATAGTTCCTAAATTTTTTCCAAATGCAGTGTGTTTAAATGTTATTATACTTAAATCCTTTAATTCTTCTCTTTCATTTTCGTCCCCAATATATACATTTATATCATGCGCTATACCAGAATTTAATACTTCTATCATTTCTTCTTTTGTATCTAATATATTTAAGAAGTTTCTAGCAGTTTCAATTTTTTTAAATTCTGGAAAATCAAATACTTTATTTGCGCCTTCTAAATAAATTTCACTTTTTGCATCTATAACTCTATTCATTTGTTCTATGATTGGTTTTATAACATTTACTTGATTACTCATTGCAGATAATATATATTCTTCCATTGGTTTGTCTATTTTTTCTAATGGTTTCCCTCTTAATCTGCTATTGAATATTGCATTTAATCCATCTACTTGATTTTGTGAAATGTCTTCATCATATTTAATAACTGTTTCCTTAATTTGACCATTGTCAGTTAGTATTACCACCATAAGCAACCTATTTCCTAAAAGTACAAATCTTATATCTGTTATTATATTGTTACATGAATTAGGTCCAACAGCAACTGTTGTATAGTGTGTTATTTCTGATAATGTGTTAGTTGTTATTCTTGTTAAATCCTCTATTTCATTTACTTTAGTTTCTAGTTGTTCCTTAATATATTGTATTTCCTCTAAACTTATATTTTCATCATTTAACAACTCATCTACATAGAATCTATATCCTTTAACAGAAGGAACCCTTCCGTGCCGAAGTATGTGGTTTTTCTATATATCCTAATTGTTCTAGTTCTGCCATTTCATTTCTAATTGTAGCACTACTACAGCTTAAATTATAATGTTCTAATATAGCACCTGAGCTTACAGGTTCTGCTGTATTAATATATTCTTCTATTATTGCTTTTAATATTATTTTTTTTCTATCAGTTAGCAAAACTTTTGCCTCCTTTTAGCAATCCTTGTTTTTTACTGCTAATATATTATACCCTTTTTTAGCAAAAGTCAATATGGTTTGCTAATTTTTTTTATTTTTTATATAAAAATTTAAAGAGCCCATAAGAGCCCCTTATTTTAAAAAATCTCATATTATTTGATTATACTCTATTATACAAACTCCTCCCATACTATATTAGCTAAGTCAATTCCTTTTTTAGTTAGTTTTATATTATCCAAATCTATTTCTATTAATTTTTCTTTTGACAGCTTATTAAGTTTATCTTTAAATTCAATTATTGGATTAATACCAAATTTATTTTTAAATTTAGAAATTTTTATTCCATCTATTTTTCTAAGACCTAATAACATATATTCTTTTTTTTGTGTGTTTGTTGTTTGTACTTCGTGAATTATATATTTTGCGTTTTTTAAATATTGTTCTATATTTTCTGTATTAGAATATCTAATTCCATTTATGTATGAATGTGCTGAAACTCCAAAACCTAAATATTCCTTTTGCTCCCAGCAATTTAAATTATGTTTAGATTCATACCCTTTTATTGCAAAATTCGATATTTCATAATGTTTATATCCTAAACCTTCTAAAAATTTTTTAACCGTCCAATATTCTTGTCTTTCTAATTCCTCATTTGGCAGTTTAAGGTTCCCTTTTTCTATTTGTTCTTCTATAGGAGTTCCTTCCTCTACTATTAATGAATATACAGATATATGTTCAGGCTTTAAAGCAATTATTTTTTCCAAAGATTTTTTTACATCTTCTAAAGTTTGGTTTGGAAGCCCTATCATTAAATCTACATTTATATTTTTAAATCCTACTTTACGTGCTAAATTATATGTTTCTAAAAATTGCTCATAGGTATGTATTCTACCTATCATCTTTAACAAATTATTATTGCAAGACTGCAAGCCTATGCTTATTCTGTTTATTTTATTTTCATAATAATTTTTAAGTTTTTCTTTTGTTACAGTTCCTGGGTTTACTTCTATTGTTATTTCTGCATCTTCACTAATAATATAATTACTTTCTATTGTATTTAAAATTTTTACTATATCATCACTTTTTATATATGATGGTGTTCCTCCTCCAAAATATATTGTTGAAATTTCATATTCTTTTGCATTATTTTTATTATTTTCTATTTCCATTTCTACTTTTTTTATATATTTTTCTATTAAATTTTTTTTATCAGAATATGATATAAAATCGCAATAAAGACATTTTTTTTTACAAAATGGAATATGTACATATATACCTAATTCTTTCATTTTAAAGATCCTTTGCTATTTCATTTATTTTATTTAATCTATGGCTTACACCCGATTTTCCTATTGGCTTAGCTAGCATTTTTCCTAATTCCTCGTAGGAAGCATCTGGGTTTTTTATTCTTAAATCTGCAATCTCTTGTAAATTCTTTGGTAAATTATGAAATTTATGTTTTTGTTTAAGTAATTTTATATTTTTTATTTGTTCAACAGATGCATTTATAGTTTTATTTAAATTTGCTGTTTCGCAGTTTACAATTCTATTTATGTTATTTCTTGTTTCCCTTATTACTCTTACTTCCTCAAATCTTAGCATTGCATTATTTGCTCCAATTAATGCTAAAAACCTAGATATGCTTTCACCATCTTTTATATATACAATAATACCATTTCCCTTTTGAGTTATTCCCACATTTTTTATATTACATTTTTCTAAAAGTTCTTTCATTTCCAATGCTTTTTTCATTGTTTTATATGATATTTCTATATGGTATTCCTTATTAGGTGCATTTATAAAGCCTGTTTTTATAAATGCTTCCCTAATGTAAAGCCTTGCTAATTGTTCATCTTGTTTTAATGAACTATTAGCATCCCACATTTTTAGCTCTAATAATTCTTTTTTTACATCTGATGAGAAAGACATATTTACCTCCTTTTACATATTATTACTCTATCATTATTTGTTAAATCTTTTTTTGAATATATCTCTTTATATTTATTTGTATTTTCTATAATTTCTATAACTTCTTGCCTTTGATCAAAACCTATCTCTAGAGCCAAATATCCATCAGCTTCTAAATATTTATATGCATCATTTATTATTTTTCTATAAAAATCTAATCCATCTTTTCCACCATTTAAAGCTATATAAGGCTCATTTTGAACTTCTAAGTTTAATTTTTTTATTACAGCTGTTTTTATATATGGTGGATTTGATACAATTATATCAAATTTTTTCCCTATTTTATCAAATACATCTGCCTGTATAAATTCTATTTTAACATCATTTTTTTTTGCATTTATTTTTGCCACTGCTAGTGCTTTTAAACTAATGTCTGATGCTGAAATTTTTATATTATCATCAACAATTGAATTAGCCAATATTTTACTTATAGAAATTGCAATAGCTCCACTTCCTGTACATAAATCTAAAATTTTATATTTCTTTGTTTTTTTTAAAATATCTAAAACCTCTTCTACCAAAATTTCGGTATCTGGCTGTGGAATAAGAACATTTTCATTAACAAAAAAATTATATCCCATAAATTCTTGTTTACCAGTAATGTATTGAATAGGGTATCCATTTATTATTTTTTCTATATTATCTTTTATTTCTAATATTTTATCTTTTTTTAATTCTTCTTTACCATTTATAATTAAATATTCCTTTGGCTTATTTAATACTTTTGCTATTAAAAGTTTTGCCTTTAAATTATAATCATATATATTATTTTCTTTTAATTTATTTATTGAATATTTTTGTATTTCTTGTATATTCAAAATAATCACCTTAAAAATTTTAGCATAAAAAAATTATAAACACAAGGATAAATCTAGCTTTGTTTTACCATTTTTTATATCTACTTTATATTAATTTAAAGTCTGGTAAAAAGCATATAAGATTTTTTTTGCATCTATTTTTTATTACAAAAAATATGTAATTTTTTACAATGTAAAAAACCAGATAATAACTATAATCTGGTTTTTTATCTATATAGCTTCCCCCACCTTGGCCGTTTTTTATAGGGATTTTAAGGACCTGCTCCTATGCAGGTGGGTGCTCTCCTAAATACTCCTGGGCTTCTTACTATAAAATGTGTAAGCTTGCACGCCATATTCAGAGTCAAGCTCCCTTTCCTTATCTGTTGGTTCTAAAATACCTATCTCTCGCACCACGCAGGGATATTATTATTATATGTATTATTTAATTTTTTGTTACATGTTTTTTCTTTAAAATTATATATACTATTATTCCAATACATATTATTACCATTAATCCTATTATTATAATTGGTCCTACATTTATTTTTATTGCCTCAAATACTATTGAATTTGTCTCTCCGCTTTTTAATTCCCAAACTAGTTCTTTACCATTATCTGAAACAGTTGTTGCATTATTAGTTCTTGATTTTGCTGGTAAATTTACCTTATAAGTCATTGTTATACTTCCCTCAGAGTCACTCATTGATGTTAAATCTATTTGTGCTGTTTGTGAATATTTTGTATAAAAATATGCTCTTTTAACAATTATTCCATTGTCATCTGTATCTGTTACATATTCTTCACCAAAAGTTTCTTCTAAAGATAAATCTTTAGATAAATCATCCACATGTTTATATGCTTTAAATCCTGAGATATTGTCATCTTCATAAGATTCTACTATATATGAACTATCTTCTGCCTGTTCTTTCATTGAAGATACAAATTCCTCTGCTGAAACATTTAATTGTTCTAAAACTGATTTTTCAACTCCATATATATATGAAATATCTCCTGAGCCATCTGAATTTACTGTAATTTCATAATTAACTTGAGCACAACCTGTTAATGCAATTAGCATTATAATTAATACAACTATTAATCCAATTGTTTTTTTCATTTGAATTACCTCCATTATTTTATATGTTTAATATATCATGAATTTTTAAATATAGCAATAGTAAATTTTATTTTTATTAAAAAAGGTGCTTAAACCTTATGTGGTTTAAGCACCTTTTTTTAGTGCAACTCTTTGAGTCGCTGAGGATTCTTTGCATCGGGAACCTTCCCCTCACTTTTGGCTTCCGCCGGCTGTTTTTGGGGGAGGATGTTTTCCCAATATCTGGAGTTTTTCAGGTGATTGCCATTCATCTTTTCCTGTTCCCGACCGTTCTTTTTTGCCTTACTCATTATGCATTCCTCCTAATTACCCCGTTAGGGTTTTTTCGAATTTAATTATAACATATTTTGCCTAAAATTTCAAATACCACGTTTCTGATACTAGGTTAAACTTATTATTTTTTTTAGCCAATTCATAAATATCCTCGCTTTTTGCTTAAATAAATTACTTTTAAGACTTATTTTTCTTACGCATTATTACTACTGATGATGTAGAAAATAACACTACCAAACCAATTCCAACAACTAATACTAAAATATTAATTGGATTATCTTTTTTTACAGTATTACCAGGATTTTACTCATCGTAATACACTTCAAAAGTATTTCCCAAGTTAGCCTCTAATGTTCCTTTTTCGTAATCATTATTAACATATATATATATATTTTTTTTTATTTATTTCCATTTACATAATAGTATGCCACGAATTTATGATTATCTGATGCCCCTCCTTTATTATATATCTATGAATATATAGTCGCTACTGTTACATTATTTTTTCTTTTAAACTCAAGTAATTAATTGCATTATTTATTTGAGAGCCTATAAATCCAAATCCTAATATTATTAAAAATATAAGCATTGGAACTATTGATGGTACTTTATGTTCTCTTTCATTTACCTCTTTATATATTAATATACAAGTTAAACCAGCTAAAACGAAAAATAAAGTAGTAAATATGCTCAGTGTAGGATTTAACACTTTTATCAATTGTATTGTCCAAGTCAAAGTAAATCCCATCATTGATATTATTTTTGTCTATATACATTATAACTGTTTCATATTTCTATTAATTTTCTTTTTCATAACGGCTTGATAATTCATTTAAAAATTTTTCTCTTTCTTCATTCTCATATCCTCTAAAGATAATTTCTTTTATATCTTCATGATTAAATAAATAAGTCATTCCTTCTCCTAAATTTCCTTGTGGATAAGGCACAGAAACATAATCATATTCCTTTGGCTTCTTAAATAATTCTCCTGCACCATCTGATTGCATAATTCCATAAATCATAAGTGGTTGCTCTCCATCTTTTAAAATTACAATAGATCCAATTGGTAATAAATCTTTTATTTTTATATTCATAAAAAAATTCCCCTTTAATATTTAGTTTAATATTTTTATTTTAAAGCTTCATAATATCTTCTTTTGTTATTGGTTGTTTACCATTAAAATATTTATCACTTACTTTTTTACCCCAATTTCTCCATATTATTATCAAAATAATTAATATAGCTATACAAGTAAAAAGAATCGTATAATTTTCTATAAAATAAGAAATTATTCCAACTATACTTACAATCATCATAAGTATGCTTTGAATTTTATATTGCATTTTTACCTTTTGCTTATCTTGCATAAACTCACCCCCTTCATATATCAGCATTGTGATATAAAATACGAAACAGTAGTATACATAAGTTAATTTAAACTTATCTTCTTACCTATTAAAATATGCTTTATAAAATTTTATAATCTACCTTTGCAACTACATTAAAACTATAAATAACTTTTACTTTTTTTTATGATAAATCAAGTGTATTTGTATCTTCTATGTTGTTTTGTTCTTGTGATTGTTCTTTTCGCGTATTTTCAACAGAGTCATTCGAATAATTTGACATATCACTAATATGCTCTTTAAATTGTTGCTGATTAACTTGTCTATCTTGATTTATTGTAGCATTATGTCTCATATCTTGATTTGCCCTTTTTATGAATTTTGATCTAATTGTTTCCTTTAATCTTTGAAACCAACTTTTTTTATATGGTACTGGTAAATCTATTTTTTCATCTTCATTTTTAGCTTGTCTACTATTTTTAATTTGCTCAACAATTTCTTTTTGGTATTTTTTTAATATTTCTGGATATATTTGATTTTTAAATTTTAATGCTAGTCTGGATGTAAAGTCTTTGGATGCTATTGTTTCGCCTCCATTTATGCAAAAAACTAAATCATAAAGGTGTTGCATGATTTCTTCTGATATGTT
>CALXUH010000082.1 GCA_944391645.1 uncultured Clostridia bacterium
GGATTAAAAGTAGCCAAGGCAGAATATGTTACTTTCCTAGATGATGATGATTATTTTGCTAAAGAAAGAATTGAAAAACTAGTTAAATTTTTAGATAAAAATAAACAGTACCAGATTGCATATACTGGTGGAATAATATATAAGGACGAAGAACATATAAAGACTTTTAAAACTAAAGAAAATATAGATTATAAAAAGGAATTATTACTTAATCATTCATTTATTGGAACAGGAAGTAATATGTTTTTTAAAACCAAAAAACTTGTTGAAATTGGTGGATTTGATGAAAGATTTGTAAGAAATCAGGATTTAGAAGTGTTAATTAGATTTTTAAATAAGAATAATATAATTGGACTTAATGAACCATTAGTAGTAAAAGACAATACAGATAGGATTAATCAGCCAAATGTAGAAAACTTATTAAAAACGAGAGAGTTTTTTTTGAACAATTTTGAAAATCTGATAGATGAATATAAAGATAGTAATTCAATCTATTTTGAAAATTATTTTAACTTATTGCTATATGCCATAAGTTGCAATAATAAAAAATATGAAAAAATTTTAAAAGAAAAAGCGGAAAAATATCAAAAGATTTATATTAAGAATTATTTGATTTTACTAAAAAATAAATATTTTAAAAAAATAAAAAAAGGTAAAAAAAATATAAAGTTAAAGTTAGAAGAAGAGAAACTATTACAAGAATTTATAAAAAATACGAAAGGAAATTAGTTTGAAAGTTAATTTAAAAAAAATTGTAAAAGAAATAGGTATTTTTATCTTAATATTGCCATTTTTTGAACCAGAATACATTATTAGCCAGGTATATCCAATACATAGATTTTTTGTGCTATATAGATATGCTGTTGCACTAATTGCAACTATTATATATTTAAAAAAAGGAAAAATATCAAAATTTGTTTTAGGATTATTATGTTATAATTTAGTAATAATTATTGCTACAAAACTTAATTCTTCATATGGTAGAATTGATACAGCAGTTAATAATGCTATAAGTGTAATAGCAATTTGTTTGATTATAGAATTAGAGTTAAGAAAAGAACCAAAAAGGATAATAAATCAACTGTTATTTATATTTGAAATTCTTATATATGCAAATTTTATCTCTATGATTATTTATCCTAACGGATTATACTCTGATGCTTTATATGCTAATAACTGGCTTTTAGGATATGACAATAAACATATTATTACAATATTGCCAGGTATGATGTTAACATTAATATATTCTTCATACTATGGAAAAAAATTAAAGGTTAGATCAAAATTTTTGATAGTAATATCATTAATTTCAATAATAAGAAATTTCTCGGCAACATCAGTATTAGCAATAGTAATTATGATAGCATTTGTTATTTTTAGAAACACAATTTTTGAATTTTTTTTTATATTGAATATATATAATTATATAATTACATACATAACATTATTTTTTACTATAATTATTTTTAGATTGCAAGAGATATTTAGATATTTGATTGTAGAAATACTTCATAAAAGTTTGAGTTTTACAGGTAGAACTGGTATATGGGATAAAACAATGGAGTTAATTAAGCAAAAAGCCATAATTGGATATGGAGTAGAAAATTCAACTGTAAGAGCGGCGAAAATGAATTTTGCAAATGCAACACATGCTCATAATACTATACTTGAAATATTATATAAAGGAGGTTTTTTGGCATTAGCCATATACTTATATATAATATTTATTGTTGCAAAACAATTAAATAAATTTAGAGATACAATGCCAAGTAAAATAATATCGATTACAATTTTTGTGTTTTTTGTTATGATGTTAACAGAAGCAAGAGATGTTACTAATTTTTACATAATATTATTACTTGGATATAATGTTAAAAACATTTTAAATGATATAAATAAGGGAGTAGAAAAAATTGAATAGTGTAAAGAAGAATTTTACATATAATATAGTTTATCAAATCTTAATATTAATAATACCACTAATTACTGCACCATATATTTCAAGGGTAATAGGAGCAGAAGGGCAGGGTATATATTCATACACATATTCTATTGCTCAATATTTTGTATTATTTGCAATGCTAGGTTTAAATAATTATGGAAATAGGACAATTGCAAAAATAAGAGATGATAAGGAAAAGCTATCAAAAGAATTCTGGTCAATATATGGACTTCAGATAATTACTACAACAATAATGTTAATACTATATATTACTTATATTATTTTTTTGGATAGTTCTTATAAATTGTATAATACAATACAGTTGGTTTATGTATTTTCAGCAATGTTTGATATAAATTGGTTTTTCTTTGGAATGGAGAAATTTAAATTAACAGTTATTAGAAACACAATTATAAAAATATTATCTGCATGCAGTATTTTTATTTTTGTAAAAAGTAAAAATGATTTAGTGTTGTACATGTTAATAATGGTTGGGGCACCATTGATTTCACAACTTTCATTATGGACATTTTTGAGAAAATATATATTTTTTGTAAAGCCAACATGGAATTCAATAAAAAAACATATAAAACCGAATGCGATTTTGTTTGTTCCTGTGATAGCAGTAAGTATCTATAAGATGATGGATAAAATTATGTTAGGAAACATGTCAAATATATCTAATGTAGGCTATTATGAAAATGCAGAAAAAATAATAAATATTCCAAATTCTATAATAACAGCATTGGGAACAGTTATGTTACCTCGAATGTCGAATTTGGTTGCAAATGGGAATAATACTAAAATAGAACAATATATAAATAAATCCATGAAATTTATTCTATTTTTATCAGTGCCAATTGCATTTGGATTAATCGCAATAGGTAAAAATTTTGCTCCATTGTTTTTTGGTGAAAATTTTGTAAAGACAGGAGAAATAATACAATATTTAGCAATAACTTTAGTATTTATTTCATGGGCAAATGTAATAAGAACGCAATATTTGATTCCAAATGAAAAAGATAAATCTTATATTATCTCTGTTTTCTTAGGAGCAATTATAAACTTTGTAATAAATTCATTGCTAATACCGAAATATAATGCAATTGGTGCAGCAATAGGAACAATTTTCGCTGAAATGGTTGTAATGATATATCAAACATATACAGTAAGAAAAGAGTTAAGTATAAAAAAATATTTTAAATATTTATTGAAATTTTTAGTATCTGCTTTAATTATGTATTTAATTATTATTCAGTTTGAAAGAATTATTGAAAATAAGTATATTTTAATATTTACGCAGATAATGTTTGGAGCACTTATTTATTTTACAATAAACTATAAATATATATTAGAAAATATTAAAGAAATTATTCATAAAAAAAGAAAGATAGAGGGGAATATATGATAAAGGGCAAAGCTGATTACAAAGAATATCTGAAATTAGATAAAATTGCATTACATAGAAATAGAAAAAAACCAAGGTTTAATGATATAGTATGGAAATATGAAATATTATTAAGAAAATGTGAATATTATAAAAATTGTAAAAAAGGGCTTTTAAATTTATTAATTTTAAAATACTATAAATATAGAAAATATAAAATTGAATTAAAGACAAATTTTGCAATTCCTTTAAATTCATCTGGTAAAGGATTAAGTATTGCTCATATAGGACCAATAATTATAAATTCAAAAGCAAAATTAGGTGATTTTTGTAGAATACATGTAGAAGTTAATATTGGAACTAATGCGGGAACTACTGATGAGGTTCCTCAATTAGGTAATTATATTTATATAGGTCCAGGTGCAAAAATTTTTGGTAATATAAAAATCGCAGATAACATTGCGATTGGAGCAAATGCAGTTGTAAATAAAGATTTCTTAGAATCAGGGATAACAATTGCAGGAATTCCGGCAAAAAAAATTAGTAATAAAGGTGCGAAAGCATTATTATAAGGAGGATTTAAAAATGAAAATAGTAGTAGCAGGAACAGGATATGTAGGATTGGTAACAGCAGTATGTTTATCAGAAATAGGTCATACTGTAACATGCGTAGATGTAAATAAAGAAAAAATTGATATGTTAAATGAAGGAAAAAGTCCAATATTTGAACCACAATTAGAAGAATTAATGTTAAAAAACAGAATAAGATTGAATTTTACAACAGAAAGTGCAAAAGCATATAAAAATGCTGACGTAATATATATTGGTGTTGGAACTCCAGAAAAAAAAGACGGAAGTGCTAATTTAAAATATGTATATGATGTAGTAAAAGAAATTGCACAAAATGTTCAAAATGATGTAATAGTTGTGGTTAAATCAACAGTTCCAATAGGTACAAATAAAAAAATAGAAAAATTTTTAAATACAAATCTAAAAAATAAAGTAAAAGCAGAAGTAGTTTCAAATCCAGAATTCTTGTCACA
>CALXUH010000083.1 GCA_944391645.1 uncultured Clostridia bacterium
GAACTGTTCCATATTTTCCTCCTTTAGATGACTTGTGTGATTTATGAATAAAACTAAAAAGTAAGGAATTACTTTCCCACTAATTAGTGAAAAAAATGTTAATATAGACTTTCGCCTATAATATATATATTATACCATTTTTTTAAAATTTTTTCAAACTTGACCAGTATATTAATAAATTACATTATTACTCTTTCTTTTCCAAGAATATCCTCAAATTGTGCTAATATTTCTTTATCTAGATATATTGTTCCACAAGGTTTGTATACTCCATTATCTAGCACTTGAACTGAAATATTATTTTTTTCTCCACTAAAAAACCTTATTGCACCACGCAATTTTGCTTTTGCTTCTTCTGAAATATTTGTTATATCTAGGGTAAGTAACTTAGGTGTTTTACAGCTATTATCTATATCTCTTGAAATCTCATCATCATTTAATTCTCTTATATTATTTGCAACAATTTTTATATCTTCATCTTCCCTTATGCTAAGTCTACCATCTATAACTACAATATTTTCTTCAAATAGAATATTTGTACATCTTCCATAGCAACTATCAAATACAATTATTTCGCAAGAACCATGTAAATCTTCCACCGTTACAAATGCCATAATTGTATTATTTTTCGTGTATTTTTTTTTCACAGATGTTATAATTCCTGCAAATTTTATAGGCTTACCATCCATTTTTGTAACATCAAAATTCGTATCTGTATTTTCTTGTAATTCAGCTATTTTTAATGTATCAATTGTACATATTTGTTTTATTTGATTTTTATATTTTTCAAGTGGATGACCAGATATATATATACCTAACATTTCCTTTTCCATAGATAATAATTCTTTTTCATTATACTCTGGTAATATTGTAAAAGTATATTTATTTTTTTCAATTGTTTTATCTTCTACTATTATATCAAACAGGGTAACTTGTCCTTTCATACTTTTTTTATTACTATTATTTATTGTATCTAAAATTCTTTCGTATGAAGCAATAAGTGTAGCTCTTGTTTGTCCTAGCTCATCAAATGCACCTGATTTTATTAAACTTTCTATACACTTTTTATTTACTGCCTCACCTGCAATTCTCTCACAAAAATCTGTAAAGCTCTTGTATTCCCCATTTTTCTTTCTTTCTTCTACTATACTATCTACCGCACTTACACCTACATTTTTAACACTACCCAAACCAAATCTTATATTATTTCCATATACTGCAAATTTTGTATAACTTTTATTTATACTTGGATTAAGTATTTTTATTCCTATCCTTTTGCACTCATCAATATATTCTGGGACTTTATCTAAATTTCCTAAAAAACTATTTAATGTTGCAGCCATAAATTCTGCTGGATAATATGTTTTCAAATATGCTGTTCTGTATGATACAACTGCATATGCGGCTGCATGAGATTTGTTAAATGCATATTTTGCGAATTCTGCCATTTCATCAAATATTTTATTGGCACTTGCTTCATCTATTCCATTTCTAACACAGCCTGGAATAATTACATTTCCGTTTTCATCTGTTTGACCATGTATAAAATATTCTCTTTCCTTCGCCATTACATCCAATTTTTTCTTTCCCATTGCTCTTCTAACTAAATCAGCTCTTCCTAATGAATACCCCGCCAAATCTCTAACTATTTGCATAACCTGTTCTTGGTATACCATACATCCATATGTTACATTTAAAATTGGCTCTAGTGCAGGATGAGTATATACTACATGTTCTGGATTAAGTTTATTTTGAATATATCTTGGAATCTGATCCATAGGTCCTGGCCTATAAAGAGATACCCCTGCAATTATATCTTCTAGACTATCTGGTTTTAAATCCTTCATAAAGTTTTTCATTCCCTGACTTTCAAATTGAAAAACACCTGAAGTATTTCCTGATTGCCATGTTTCTTTAAAAACTTTTGGATCGTTCATGTCCTTATCAAATTCTACATTAATTTCCTTAGTCTTTTTTACATATTTAATTGCATCAGATATAACTGTTAGTGTTCTAAGTCCTAAGAAATCCATTTTAAGTAAGCCTAATTCTTCTAATGTAGTCATTATAAACTCTGTTGTTATATTTCCCTCATTTACATATAATGGAACATATTCTATAACTGGGTCTTTAGTAATAACCACACCACATGCATGTGTTGATGCCTGCCTTGGCATTCCTTCTAATCCCATTGCAATATCTAATATCTTTTTGGTTTGTTCATCATTTTCATATAAATTTGCCAATTCTCTATTTTGCTCTAAAGCTTTTTTTATGGTTATATGTAATTCATTTGGTATCATTTTAGCTAACCTATCTACTTCTGCATATGGAGCATCTAAAGCACGCCCTACATCTCTTATTACCATTCTTGCAGCCATTGTTCCAAAAGTAATAATCTGAGAAACATGATCTCTTCCATATTTTCTACAAACATAATCTATAACTTCTTGTCTTCTTTCATAGCAAAAATCCACATCAAAATCTGGCATACTTATTCTTTCTGGATTTAAAAATCTTTCAAAAAGTAAATTATATTTTATTGGATCTATATCTGTTATACCAACAGCATATGCTACTATTGAACCTGCTCCAGATCCACGTCCTGGTCCTACAGATATGTTTTGAGATTTTGCATAATTTATAAAATCCCACACAATAAGATAATAATCAACATATCCCATTTTTTCTATAACTGATAATTCATATTTTACTCTATCTATTACTTCTTTAGATGGATTTTCCCCATATCTTTTCTTTATTCCATCATAGCATAACTTTTCAAAATATTCTGTATGTGTTTTAAATTCTTCTGGAACATCATAATTTGGAAGTTTGGTATTTCCAAATTCAAAATCGAAATTACATTTTTCAGCTATTTTTACTGTATTCTCTATTGCTTCTGGAATATTTTTAAAATAATCTAACATTTCATCTGGTGATTTTACATAGAATTCATCTACTCCCATTCTCATTCTATCTGTATCACTCATTTTTTTACCAGTTTGTATACAAAGTAAAACCTCATGATTATATGCATCTTCTTTTTTTAAATAATGTGCATCATTTGTAGCAACAAGTGGAATATTTAATTGTCTACTTAATTCAATTAACTTTTGATTTACCTTTATCTGTTCTGGTAAACCATTTGGTTGCACTTCTAAATAATAATCTTCTCCAAATAAATTCTTATACCATAATGCAATTTTTTGTGCTTCTTCCATATCATCTTTTAAAATTGCCTTATTTATACTTCCTGCCAGGCAAGCACTTAAGCATACTAGACCCTCATGATATTTTTCTAATATTTCTAAGTCGATTCTAGGTTTATAGTAGAAACCTTCTGTAAATCCCATAGATACCAAATTAGATAAATTTTTATATCCAATTTCATTTTTTGCAAGA
>CALXUH010000084.1 GCA_944391645.1 uncultured Clostridia bacterium
GTGGGAGCGTCATGTGAAACAGTATATTCTGTATCAAAAGCAGGATTAGATGCATTAACTAAATCATTGGCAAAAGAGCTTGGACCATCAAATATTAGAGTAAATAGTATTGCACCAGGAATAATAAAAACAGAAATGAATAAAGATATAGATATAAAAACACAAAAAGAAATTATAGAAAGTATACCATTAAATAAAATTGGTAGAACAATAGACATATATAAATGTGCTAAATGGCTAGTTGAAGATGAATATACAACAGGACAAATTATTTCTCCAAATGGTGGATGGGTAATTATTTAATAAAAAAACAACCTTATGGGTTGTTTTTTTATTAAATAATTTATGTGCTAATTTTTGAACTTAAATTTTTTGCACATTTACTACAAATTTGTTTACCTTGAAAATTAATTAAATTTTTTGAACTATTACAGAAAATACAATTTGGCTCATATTTTTTTAGTATAATTGATGTACCATCAACATATATTTCCATAGGATCTTTTTCGGAAATTCCGAATTTATTTCGTAGTTCAATTGGTATAACTACTCTACCTAATTCATCTACTCTTCTAATTATTCCAGTTGCTTTCAATGATATTACCTCCTAAAAAATTACAAAATTCGACACTTGTTATTGTAAAGATATCATAACATAAAAAAAATATGGGGTCAATAAAAACAAAAAAAATTCCGTATTTTTTGGAGATATTTATTGAAAAGAAAAATAATTAGAAAATACAAATATAAATATTTAGGAGAAAAATGTTAAATAAAATTTGGCCAGTATTTTTAATAATATCATTTATTTATGCAATTGGTGCAGGAAAACTTCCAGAAACAAATAATTCAATCTTTGAATCTACTTCAAATGCAATAGAGTTAAGTTTAAATTTAGTAGGGACAATGTGCTTATGGTGTGGGATAATTAACATTGCAAAAGAAACCAGCTTGGTAACTAGGTTGGTAAAAATATTAAATCCAATTTTAAAAAAAATATTTCCAGAAATAAATGAAAATGATAAAGTATATGAAGAAATATCGATGAATGTGGTAGCAAATTTGTTTGGATTAGGTAATGCTGCAACTCCTTTAGGATTAAAAGCAATGAAAAGCCTACAAAAAAATAATAAAAATAAAAATATATTGTCTAATTCAATGGCAATGCTGATTGTTTTAAATACAGCATCAATTCAAATTATACCAACAACAGTTATTGCTATAAGAACTACATTAGGATCTAACAACCCAACACAAATGCTATTGCCAATATGGATTGCAACAGCTATTGCAGGTTTTAGTGCAATAGTATCATCTAAAATATTTATGAAAAAGTGGTAGAAAGAATGAAAATTATAAATTATATTTCAAATTTAGCAATTCCTTTAGTATTTTTAATAATTCTTTTTTTTGGAATTTCTGAAAAAAAGCAAATATTTGATCTTTTCCTTGATGGAGCAAAAGAGGGAATTGAAATTGCTGTAAAAATACTGCCAACACTTATAGGATTATTTGTTGCAATAGGAACATTAAGAGCTTCGGGTGTACTTGACTTTATTATTAATATAATTACTCCAGTTACAAATCTTTTAAAATTTCCAAAGGAAGTAATGCCACTTGCAATTTTAAGGCCAATTTCACGGAAGTGCTTCTCTTGCAATAGGAACAGACATTATGAAAACATATGGTGTAGATAGCAAAATTGGACTAATTGTTTCAACAATAATGGGGTCTACAGAAACAACATTATATACAATTGCAGTATATACAAGCGTAGTAAAAATAAAGAAAACAAGATTTATACTTTGGGCAGCACTAATTGGTGATTTTATGGGAATATTAGCATCTGTCATAATTTGGCAGTTTTTGTCGTGAAAAAATAATTGACAAATTATGGAAATCGTAGTATTATTTTTTATGAAGATTTTATTCAAAAATTTTTAAATTTACTTTTATTGCTAATTTATAGCATAAATATTCTTTTGAAAATAAAAATTATTTCTTATTATTTTATTTTTCCCAAAAATTTACTATCAGTAAAAATCCAAATTAATAAAAATAATTGTATATTAAAAATTTAATTTTAAGATATAAATATATTATTAAATTAAATATAAAATAAATATGTTTTTAATCTTGTAGGGGTACTAAAAGTTTGCCTATATAAGAGCCCTACTTATGGCAAAGTTTATTTCTATGCCCCTACAGCCCCCATATAAATTTATATCTAAATAATTTTTTTTCTAAAATTTTTGTTTCAAAAAAGAGAAATAGGGTGTCATTCTCTTTTTTTAATAGATATTATATATTTGACTAATGTTATCACGCGGAGCAATATTTAAATTAATATTATTTATAGGATATTTTGTAGACTGTAATTTTTGGATAACGGTTTCATACGCAATTTCTGGAATATTATTTTCTTTACTTAAATGGATAAGCAAGATGTCCTTTAATCCATGTTTTACTAATTTAGATATTGCTTCACTAGCGGCATTATTCGATAGATGACCATTTTGACTTGTAATTCTTTTTTTTAACTGATATGGGTAAGAAGATAACTTTAAAATACCAGGTTCATAATTTGATTCTAACATTAAAAAAGAACTATTTTTTAAATTATTTAAAATAGAATCATCAATATACCCCAAATCTGTAGCGATGCTTATTTTGGAGTTGTCTTTATATATATTGAAACCACAAGGCTCTGCTGCATCATGCGGAGTTGAAAAAGGAAAAATCCTTAAATCATTAAAGACAAAACTCTTATTTAAGTCAAAAATTTTTTTATTATTAGGCGATATCTTTTCTGTTTTGCTTTTGATAGCATTCCAAGTACCACAACTTGCATAAACAGGTAAATTATATTTTGATGAAATTAGGTTTAAACTTTTAGTATGATCTATATGTTCATGAGTAACAAAAATAGCATCAATATTATCTAAACTTAGGTTAAAAGAGTTTTTTAGAGTGTTTTCTATCTTTTTACAACTTACTCCAGCATCTATTAAAATATTTGTATGTTCACTTTGTATAAAAAAGCTATTTCCTGAACTTCCGCTATATAAACTACAACATTTTAGCATTTGTAATCCTTCCTTTATTCTTCTATTCTTTGTATATTAGCTCCAAGATGTCTAAATTTTTCTTCAATATTTTCATAACCTCGATCAATATAATGAATATTATATACTTCAGTTATTCCGATTCGCAGCTATTCCAGCAATAATTAATGCAGCTCCAGCGCGCAAATCTGAAGAAAAAACAGTGGCACCATTTAAATTTTCAACACCCTCAAAAATTGCTGATTTACCTTGAACAGTTATTTGTGCCCCCATTTTATTTAGTTCAGCTGTATATTGAAAACGTGAGTCCCAAATATTTTCATTTATAATACTTGTACCATCTGCTAAAGCCAAAACTACACCCATTTGAGCTTGAAGATCTGTTGGAAAACCGGGATAAGGCATAGTAGTGATAGATGTTTTAGATAGCTTTTTATCATACCAAACATGTATGGTATCATTATTATATTCAACATTTCCACCAATTTCAATAATTTTAGAAGTTAAACAATCTAAATGTTCAGGAATGCAATTTCTTATTGTAATATCTCCATGTGTGGCAAGAGCAGCGAGCATAAATGTTCCAGCTTCTATTTGATCTGGTACAACAGAATATGTAATATTATTTTTTAAAGATTTTACTCCCGTAATTTTAATTGTATCTGTTCCAGCCCCAATAATTTTTGCTCCAGCAGAATTTAAAAAATTTGCAACGTCAACTATATGAGGCTCCTTAGCTGCATGTTCTATAACAGTTGTTCCTTTTGCAAGAACACTTGCAAGCATAATATTAATTGTTGCTCCAACAGAGACAATATCCATGTAAATTACCGTGCCAACTAATTTTTTAGCACTAGCAATCATTTTCCCTTGTAACAAATCGACAGTCGCTCCCAAACACTCAAATCCTTTTATATGCTGGTCAATTGGGCGAGGTCCTAAATTGCAACCACCAGGAAGCCCAACTTCTATTTGTTTACATCTACCAAGCATAGCACCTAAAAGATAATATGAGGCCCTAAATTGGCTAGTTAAATCTAGAGGAGCCACAGTATTAAATATGTTTGTATTATCAATAGTAACACTATTTTTATTATTCCATGTGATTTTTGAACCAAGTTTTTCTAGTATTTGACAAGAAATTTTTATATCAGAAATATTAGGTAAATTATTTATAGTACAGATTCCTTTTATAAGCAAGGTTGCAGGCAAAAGTGCTACTGCAGAATTTTTTGCTCCGATTATTTTAACTTCACCTTGTAAAGGTGTGCCTCCATTTATTACTAGTTTTTCCATGAGTGCCTCCATTTGCTACATAAAATATAGAGTGTAAAACATACACTCTATTCATTTACATAAATATACCACTAATTTTTAAGTTTTGCAATACTTCTATAATTTTAAATTTAATCTTACTTTTATTATCAGCTTTTGTTATTAAAAGATATTCTTCTTCATTTAATTCAGATTCTAATATTTCTTTTGAATCATCAGGAACAACTCCAGAAGAAACATCTATAAAACATAAAGGAGGAAACATTACACACCACCAATTTTGACCATCAGCATCACCTATATTTATTTTTAGGGCATCATAATAGCCTGCTGGAAAGGTTACATCTCCATAGGTTTTTTCAGGGAATTCAAAATTTCCGATTTGCACAGATACATTATAACTAAATCCATTTTCATAAACAGTATTTTGTGCAATTTCATTAAATTTATCTAGATTATTAGAAATAATTTCCACTATATCTTCTTTTGTATTTACATTTGATGTAATAGAATCTAAATATTTTATTACATTGTCTCGGACTATATATTTTAGATTTTGGTCTTCTTCTGAGTCACTATTAGCAATAACATGTAATCTAAAAACAGAATCAGATATATTTGTACATATTGCATTTACATAAGAATAAGCTGAAATTAATATATATATAAATAACAAAAAAAACAGAATTGTAAATCTTTTAAAAATTTTCATAAACCCTCCACATAATTTAATTATTAGCAAAAATGTAAAAAATATACTAAAAGTAATAAAAAAAAGTACATATATAAATAGGATCAAATAAATCATAATGTATTAAATTTGTAATATTATTGTAATAGTGTCGAAATAAAGTGAACGATTTTAGTTGACTACCAGAAAAATAAATGGTAAAATTTACCAGTAAAAACTTAGGGAGGTTTAAAGAATGGGGAATTTAAGTATAAAAAAAGTATGTGGATTTAATATTAGTAGCATACATTTTTCAATGATGATTCTTCCGTATATCAAAAAAGAACTAGATAATAAAAAATATGTTATAACAATTTTAGAAGAGAATATAGAGAAAAATATAAATCAAGTTCTATCAAAAATAAGTATAAATGATAAAGAAAAAGAAAATATCTTAAATATAAATTGGAAGGAAACAGATATAAAAGAATCTAAATTTAAAAATTACATAATAGACAAAATAAAGGAAAAAGAAAATATTGATATTATAATTTATGGAAAGGAAAAATATATAAATGATACAAATAAAGAATTAAATAAAATATTAGATAAAAAACTAAAAAAAAATATTAAAATTATAGATTGTTATAGTATAAATAATTTTAATGAAAATATAAAAGAAATATTGGATAATCATGATATAATGTTTAATACATCTGGAGAGCATAAAATAGAGGAAGTATTTGCAGGGTAATATATAGAGAGTTTATTATTTTTATAAATTATTAAGACCTAGTGTGTAAAAGTAAAAAACACACTAGGTTTTTTATAATATTTTTCTAAAAAATGCTAAATGAGTTATAAATAACAGCTTGACTATTTAAAATAATTATTATAAAATTCCACTATAAGGGGGAGTTTTTTTGAAAGGAAATATCGAAAATATAAAAGAAATGTTAAAAAAAAATAATCAAGAACATTTACTTACAAACTTTGATAATTTAGATGATGAAAAAAAAGAAGAATTAATAAAACAAATTATGCAAATTGATTTTGAGCAGATGAGCACTTTATATAATAACATTGAAAAAAATATAGTAGATAAAGACGAAAAAATAGAACCAATTAAATATACTGAAAAAGCAAAAATACCTGAAAATATGAAACAAAAATATTTTGAAGTAGGAGCAAATGAACTAAAATTAAATAAACTTGCAGTTGTAACAATGGCAGGAGGACAAGGAACAAGGCTTCGGACATAATGGACCAAAAGGAACATTTTACCTAGATGTAGAGCCAGAAGCTAAATCTATTTTTGAATTATTATGCAATACATTAAAAAGAGCAAATGAAAAATATAAAATAAGCATTCCATGGTATATAATGACAAGTAGAGAAAACAATGCAGAAACTGTTAATTTCTTCGAAAAAAATAACTATTTTAATTATAATAAAAATGATATAAAATTCTTTATTCAAGGTGAATTACCAATGTTAAATGGTTCTGGTAAAATACTTTTAAATGAAGAAGGAATGATTAAATTTGCAGCAGATGGACATGGTGGAGTTTTTGAATCTATGTTCAAAAATGGTATAGTAAATGACATGAAAAAAAGAAATATTGAATGGATATTTATTGGACCAGTAGATAATCCATTAGCACAAATGGTAGATGAAATTTTAATAGGACTTTCAAAAGAGCAAAATTCAATGAGTGCGGGTAAATCAGTTGTAAAAGCAAATCCTTCTGAGAAAGTAGGAGTATTTTGCTTAAAAAATGGTAAACCAAGTGTTGTTGAATATACAGAGATAAGTGAAGAAATGGCAAATAGAATAGATAATAACGGGGAATTGGCTTTTGGAGAATCACATATAAATTGTAATATGTTTAATATAAATGGAATTGAAAAAATTGGAGCAGAGAAATTACCATACCATGTCGCACATAAAAAAGCAACATATATGGATGAAGATGGTAAAATTATTATACCAAAGGAACCAAATGCATATAAATTTGAGAGTTTTATATTTGATGCATTTGAAAAATTAGACAATATGACAATTTTAAGAGTAAAAAGAGAAGAAGAGTTTGCACCTGTAAAAAACAAAGAAGGAACAGACTCACCTGAAACAGCAATTAAATTATATAACAATTATTATAGAAATAATAAATAATAATTTTAGGAGGATAATATGGAAAAATATCAAGAAAAATATGAAGAATGGCTAAATAATCCATTTTTTGATGAGGATGTCAAAAATGAGTTAATAAGTATAAAAGACAATGAAGAAGAAAAAAAAGATAGGTTTTATAAAGATTTAGAATTTGGAACAGCCGGATTAAGAGGAGTTGTTGGAATAGGAACAAATAGGATGAATAAATTTACAGTTGGAAAAGCAACTCAAGGACTAGCAGAATACATTATTGAAGAATGTGGACAAGAAAGAGGAGTTGCTATTGCATATGACTCAAGACATATGTCAGAAGAATTTAGTGAGCAAGTTGCAAATATATTAAATGCTAATGGCATAAAGACTTATAGATTTGAATCTTTAAGACCAACACCAGAATTATCTTTTGCTGTTAGATATTTAAAATGTATTTCAGGTGTAGTAATTACAGCTAGCCATAATCCGCCAAAATACAATGGATATAAAGTTTATTGGGAAGATGGAGCACAGATAACTGCACCAATAGATGGTGAAATAATAAATAAAGTTAATAGTATAAAAAATTTTGAAAAAATAAAAAGTATTCCAAAAGATGAAGCCATAAATAAAGGTTTATATAAAGTCCTTGGTGAGGAATTAGATGATTTATATATTAAGGAATTAAAAAAGAATTTGCTAAATCCAGATGCAATAAAAAAGGTCTCAGACGATTTAAAAATAGTATATACACCTTTACATGGGACAGGAAATAAATTAGCAAGTAGAATCTTAAAAGAAATAGGGTTTAAAAATGTATATGTTGTTCCAGAGCAACAAGAACCTGATGGGGACTTCCCAACAGTAAGTTATCCAAACCCTGAGGATCCAAAAGCTTTTAAAATGGCATTAGAATTAGCAAAAAAAGTAGATGCAGATATTGTTCTTGCAAATGACCCCGATGCAGATAGAATAGGAGTACATGTAAAAGATGCAAAAACAGGAGAATATATATTATTTAATGGTAATATGATAGGACTTATGGTTGCAGAATATTTGATAACACAACAAAGAGAAAAAGGGTTATTGCCTGAAAATCCAGCATTAATTAAAACTATAGTTTCTTCAAACATGACAGATCAAATATGTAAAATGAATGGGATTGCTTTATATGAAGTATTAACTGGATTTAAGAATATAGCAGCAAAAATAAGGGAATTTGAAAAAAATAATAGTTATAAATGTATAATGGGTTATGAGGAAAGCTATGGATGTTTAATTGGTGACCATGCAAGAGACAAAGATGGAATAATAGTTGATATGATTTTATCCGAAGCAGCAGCATACTATAAAACTAAAAATATGACTTTATGGGATGTAATGAGGGAGATGTATAAAAAATATGGATATTATAAAGAAGGTCAAATTGTTGTTATAAAAGAAGGAGCCGACGGAGAGGCACAAATTAAACAAAAAATGGAAGAACTAAGAAATAATCAGCTAGAAAAAATTAGTGACTTTAAAGTACTAAAAATAAAAGATTGTTTAAACCACACAGTTACAAATTTGGAAACAGGAGAAATAACAAAATGGGATTTACCAACATCAAATGTTTTATATTATGAAATGGAAAATGATTTTTGGTGTGCAGTAAGACCATCTGGAACAGAACCAAAAATAAAATTCTATATGGGAGTAAAAGGAAACTCATTAGAAAATGCAGATGAACTATTAGAAAAATTAATAAATGGAATGAAAGAATTGGTAAAATAAAAAAGTAAGTAGAGAGGATACTAGATTATGGTAATAGGATTTTTTGTTGGAATTATATTATTAATATTGTTAATAATATATAATTCCTTAATTGGAATGAGAAATAAGGTGAAACAAGCAAAATCAGGAATAGATATTTATCTAAATCAAAGGTTTGATTTAATACCAAATCTAGTGGAATGTGTAAAAGGATACTCGAAACACGAAAAAGAAGTACTAGATAATATTGTGCAATTAAGAAATGAATATATTAATAATAAAAAAAATAACAATTTAAAACAGGCGGAAATTCTAAATAATAATATAAATAAAATCATTATAATGGCAGAAAATTATCCGGAATTAAAAGCAAGTGAGCAATATCTAAACTTACAAAAGAATTTATCAAAAATAGAAAGTCAACTGCAAGCTGCTAGAAGGATATATAACCATGAGGTAACTAATTACAACACTAAAATAAGTATAGTACCAATTAATATAATTGCAAAAATATTTGGATTTAAACAAGAAAAATTATTTGAAATAGATGAATATAAAAAAGAAAATACAGAAATTGATTTAGGATAAAAAATGGAAAGTTTTGAAAATTTATATAATGAAATAAATAATAATAGTAAAATAAAAAATATATGGGAAAAAGCAAGGAAAGAAGAAAAACAAATTAATAAAAAAATATTAATAATAAATATTTTTATAATTATTATATTAGTTCTATTTATAAGAAAGTTCATAGAGTTTTCATATATCGTAATAATTCCCGTACTTTTTATATTATCTTTTATAAATATATTGATGTATATTGTTAGTATGTTTTTTAGAAAAGAATATAAGAAGTACAAAAAAGCCTATAAGAATTTAATTATTGAAAGTTTAATTAGTAATTTTTATGATGATGTAAATTATTTATCGGAAAAAGGAATGCCAAGAGAAATATATGATGAGCCAAGATATAATGAATTTTATAATAAATTTTATTCTGATGATTACATAGAAGGAAAAATAAATAATAAATATAATATATGTATGGCAGAAATAAAAACAGAAGAAGAAGAAACAATAAAAGATAAAGATGGAACACAACATACTACAACAACAATTAAATTTCATGGAATATTTGCAAAAACTGCAATAGATAAATCTATAAATAGTGAATTAAAAATAGAACAAAATGGTAAATTTATTTTCACAAAAAATAAATTAGAAATGGATTCTAGTGAATTTGAAAAATATTTTGATGTTGTAGCTACTAATAAAATAATTGGAATGCAATTATTAACTGCAGATGTAATGGAAGATTTAATTGATTTTCAAAATAAAACACATATAAAATTTAATATTGTAATAAAAAACAATAGTATATATTTGAGATTCCACTGTGGAACAATGTTTGAGCCAGATGCTCTAAAAAAAGGAGTTGCTAATAAAAAACAATTAGAAAAATATTATAATGTATTAAATTTTACATATAATTTATCTAGAAAAATAATAAAATTAATACATGAAACGGAAATTTAAGGTTTATTTTTCCATCCTTTTATGGCGCTTCTTTTAATAGCGCCATAAATATTTGTTTTTACACCTGGAATTTTCTTTTGAATTTGGTAAATTAAATCTTTCATATCCTCTCTTTTAGAAACACCATCCATAGGACAACATTTATTCATTACAATGATATTATTTTTTTTAATAAAAGTTTTTATTGCTTTTTCGGGAGTATATATTAAAGGTCTAATTAAAGTAATCCCGTGAACGATCCATATAGCTTACTGGGGCAAAGGTATTAATATTACCACCATATAATAGATTTAAAAAAAATGTTTCTAAGACATCATCTTCATTATGTCCTAAAGCTATTTTATTGCAACCTTCACGAATTGCAACAGAATTTAGAATGCCCCTTCTTAAATTAGCACATAAAGAACAAGGATTTTGCTCTTTTCTAATATCAAAAACAATTTCTTTTATATGAGATTTTTCTTCCACAAAAGTAATATCAAGATTTTCACAAAGATTTTTTAATAAATCGGTATTAAAAAATTCAAATACTGGGTTTATACTAATAGCAATAATACAAAATTTTTTAGGATAAAATCTTTGCAATGCTTTTAAAGCCATTAATAAAGTAATAGAGTCTTTGCCACCAGATAAACCTATGGCAATTTTATCCCCCTCTTGTATCATATTATAATCATCAATAGCTTTTCTTAAATAACTTAGTATTCGTTGCATAACTTTATCCTTTCAAAATCACATAAAAACTAAAAATATTATATAGAAAATAATATAAAAAGTCAATTAATAAAAAACCATGTATATAAATTGTAAAATTTAAAAATAGACAAAAATTATTATTAATAGAATCCTTGCAAGAATAAATTAAATATTGTATAATAACTAGGTAATGCATTTATAGCTCAGGTGGATAGAGCGCTCCCCTCCTAAGGGAGAGGCCGCAAGTTCGAGTCTTGCTAAATGCGCCATTTTATTTAAGAGAGATTTATATGGAAGAAAAATTTATGAAAGAAGCTTTAAAAGAAGCCGAAAAAGCATATAAGCAAGAAGAAGTGCCTGTTGGAGCAATTATTGTAAAAGACGGTCAAATTATCTCAAGAGCGCATAATTTAAGAGAAAAAAAACAAAAAGCAACTGCACATGCAGAAATTTTGGCAATAGATAAAGCAAGTAAAAAATTAAACTCATGGAGATTAATTGATTGCGATATGTATGTAACATTAGAACCTTGTACAATGTGTATGGGTGCTATTATTTCATCTAGAATAAAAAATTTATATATAGGAACACTTGATCCAAAAACAGGAGCATGTGGTTCTTTTATTGATTTAAGTAAATTAAAATATAATCATACTGTAAATATTTATAAAGGAATACTTCAAAATGAATGTGAATATATTATAAAAGATTTTTTTAAAAATCTTAGGAGGAACAAATGATAGATACACAAAGAAAAGGTAAACAAAAATATATTATTATATTTTTATTAATCTTAATTCTTAGTACAACATTTTTTATAATGTATAAATATTATGTTGAGGGAGAAAAAAACATGCCATTTAATATAACAAATATGGTGATGGTAAGTAGTGCCCAGACAGAAAATATTAGAATAAATGAAAATGTTGTAGAGGCAGATGTAATACAAAAAAATGATATATATATAGCTATTGAAAAAAATAAAAATTATTCAAAGGAAGATGCAATAAAAAAAATAATATTTAATAATTTTCAAATAATAAGTTCACCCAAAATAGGAGAAGTAAAATTTTATAGGACTTCACAAATAGAAAATATATTTGAATATACTACAAATTATGAAATAAAAGAAAGCGTAGAATATAGTGGTAGTAAAGAGACTAATATATACATTGAAAATATGACAATTGCAAACCAGGGTGGTTTATTGGAATTAAGTATAGTAATTAAAGACTTAGGGAATATAAATTATTTAGAAAATGATAATATTGTTAAAGACGGAACTATATTAAAAAGACTTAATATTAATAATGAAGATATTAAAACTACAATATCATTTGATATGATTATGGAATTAATAGGAGGAAACACTTTTAAAACCACTATAAAATTAGAATTACCTGCAGGAGATATTATTAGCGAAGGTGTTATTACAAATGAGGTTGGTTTAGATAAATTAGTATATAAAAGAATATAGAAATAGTGTATCTTCATACACTATTTTTTTTACCAACCTTTTTTACATAATAAGTTGAAAATAACAATAAAGTATAGTATAATAAATAGTGTAAATTTATATAAAAGTATGTAAAATTAAAATGTAATAAAAATGTAATATTATAAAAAACAAACTCTTATAATGACCATCCGTAAAAACAAATAAAATATTATAAAAAAAGACATTTATTGCATACTTGATTTTTATTTTTCAGTATATATAATATAAATAACATAAAAAGAAGAAAGTAGGTAAGATTATGAAGAAAACAAAAAAAATATTACCATTATGTATTGCTATATTAATTGTTATGCAAATTATTCTACCAACGATAGTTCAAGCAGTGGGTCTTGCTCCAACAAAACTAAATATCCAATTTGAAAGACCATATACAGATGATGATGGAGATGGAACAGTTGGAAATGATGTATATACATTAGTAAGACAAGCAATACAAACTGTTTTTAAAATTGGAAATCAAGATGAAAATGGAGATTTAAGTTTTGATATTGCATATTATTGCTTAAGAGGTGGATTAGGTTTTGGAAGTACAGAAGAAATTTTAGCTTCAGGAGTAGATTATACAATACTTGCAGAATTAAATGATAAAGATGCAGTAATAAACTATTTTAAAGACTCTATTGGATATGATATACCAGAAGAAAATTATAATGCAATTTGTTGGATTGCAGAAAATATGTACCTACCAAAATCTGAATATGCGGAGGAAATGAAAGAAAAATTATTAAGTGATGCAGGAATAACATCATCATTACTAACAGATGATGACATTGAGGTTGTGCAACAAATAGCACTTTGGTATTTTACAAATTATGATGAAAATGGTGGGGAAAATTCAGTATCTTTAGCTGATAGTGTTGATTTAGCAAATTTATTACAAATAAATAATACTCAACCAGATAATGATACATCAGTTGCATATAATAAAAACAGAGGGAAACAAATTAACACATTATATAGATATTTTATTGATAATGCAAAAACAAGTGTGCCTGATAATCAAGAAGAAATACCAGAAGAATTAGAATTAGATAAAAATTTAGAACCTGCAATTCAAACTAAAGTAGTACCAGGAACAAAAGTAAATGCTTATGTAGTAGGACCATTTAAAATAAATGAAAAGGTAAAAGGTAATATTGATTATACATTTAATTATAGTTTGCAATATAAAACAACTAGTACACAGGAAGAATGGTCAAATCTAGAAATTGATAATACAATGGGGACAGTGTATTTATCAGATACAAATGGAACAGCATTAGATAGAACAAAAAATATAGAAGATATGATTGCTGGGGATGAATTTTATATAACAATATTAAAAGATGTTTTGGATATTTCTAGTATAACAGAATTTTCTTTTAATATAAATTATGATTCTTATTATTTTAATACATCAGGAGAAATATTAACTGCTGATATAGACGATCAACCAGTTTTGAAAGTTGAAAAAGAAAAAATTACTAATCCAGGAGAGGATAATATAACAATCAAACCAGAAGAAAAAGAATTTGACTTAGCATTAAGAAAATTTATAACAAGTACTGCTGGAAAAGAAATTACAGATAGAATCCCAGTAATGTATTTAGAAAATTTAAGAAATGGAACAGATACAGAAGCTGTATATGAGCACCCAAAAAATGCTATCTATTTAAAAAGAGGAAATACTATCATATATACAATTAGAATTTATAATCAAGGAGAATTAGATGGGTATGCAACAGAAATTACGGACTATTTATGTGAGGATTTAGAATTTATAGAAGATAGTGAAATTAATAAACAGTATGGTTGGGTATTACAAGAAGATGGAAAAACATTAAAAACAACATATTTAGCAGATAAATTAATTAAAGCATATGATACAACAGTTACAGCAGAAAATGTAGATAGAGATGCTAACTGGCAACAAGCAGAAGATGGAACAGATGGATTATATTATGAAGATATACAAATAGAATGTAAAATTAAAGAAAATGCAACAATAGGAATAACATTACCAAACGTTGCAGAAATAAGTGCAGATAAAGCTGTTAATGATATAGGAGAAGAAGTGGATATTGATGATAGAGACTCTACTCCAGGAAGTTTACAAGATGACGATATAAGAAACTATGAAAATAATCCATGGTATGAAGATGATGATGATTATGAAAGAGTAATAGTTGAACCAGATAAAGCTTTTGACTTAGCTTTAAGAAAATATATAAGCAATATTGAAAGAAAAGGCGAAAGTGTAGAATTTGATTCTAGAGTACCAGAAGTTGACACAACACCATTAAATCAAAATCAATCAACAGCAGATTATATCCATTCAAAAGAAGTTTTAACAGTAAAACATGGTGATATTATTACATATAAATTAAGAATATATAATGAAGGAGAATTAGACGGATATGCAACTGAAATAACAGATTATATACCAGAGGGATTAGGATTATTAGTTGGATATTCAGGAAATAGCAACTGGTTAATTGAAACTACAGATGTAGAAAATAAACCACTTGTAGGAGAAAATGGATTTTTTGAAACAGAAGAAGATGTATATAAAACAGGAATATTTAAGGATGAGGATTTATCTAAAATATCAATTGTTACAGGCAAAAATGGAGGATTAGAAATAAGAGATTATCTTTCATTAAAAGATGAATTGATAAAAAAACACGGAGCTGATTACGAAGAAGGAGATTTATATCAACAAAGCATAAATGATGATAATGATGGACTATTTTATAGAGAAATAGAAGTTACTTGTATAGTACTTGCTCCAAACACATGGCAAGGAACAATTACAAATATTGCAGAAATAAGTGAAGATAAAGCAGTGGATGACTCGGGAGAAGAAGTAGATGTAGATGATAGAGATTCTACACCAGATAATTTAACAGAAGAGGAAAGAGATAATTATGAAGAACATCCATGGTATGAAGATGATGATGATTATGAGCCAGTACAATTAAAATATTTTGATTTAGCTCTTAGAAAATTCATAACAGGCGTAAATGATACCAACGTAGATACAAGAATACCAGAGTTTTATATAGATGAAGAAGGTAATTACAGATATAAACACGATAAAACACCTGTAGAAGTTGTAAATAATGATAATGTTACATATACAATTAGGATTTATAATGAGGGAACAATTGCTGGATATGCTGAAGAAATAGAAGATGATATTCCAGAAGGCTTGATTTTCTTACCAGAAGATGAAACTAATAAAGAATATGGCTGGAAAATGTATTATCGTGATGATGATGGTAACTTAATAGAAACAGATAATGAAGAGGAAGCTGAAGTTGTTAGAACAACTTATTTATCAGAAGCAAATGGAACAATTGATGAAGAAACCGGAAAAAATAGCAATTTATTGGAAGTCTTTGATAAAGATACAATGGAAGAACCAGATTATAGAGATATAAAAATAGTATTTAAAGTATCTCAAAAGGATATACCAGAAGATAATACAGATGGAATAATAATAAACAAAGCACAAATTACTGAAGACAGTGATGATGATGAAGATTCAACTCCAGATGAATGGAACGAAGGAGAAGATGACCAAGATAAGGAATATGTTTATGTTCAGAAATTTGACTTAGCACTATATAAATGGGTAACAAAAACATCTGTAACAGTAGATGGAAAAACTACAATAACAGAAACAGGCTTTAAACCAAATATTGGTAAAACTGAAGGAACTGGGGATGACTATAGAGAAAATAGTGAGGAAGAACCAATAGCATCTGTTACAATAGATAAAAAGAAACTAAATTCTACAGTAGTAAAATTTATCTATAGTATAAAAGTAGTAAATGAGGGAGATATCGAAGGTTATGCAACAGAAATAACAGATTATATACCAGAAGGACTAAAATTTGTGGCAGAAGATAATCCATTATGGACACAAACTGAAGATGGCAAAATAACAACAAGGGCATTAGAAACAAAACTTTTAAAGCCAGGAGAAAGTGCAGAAATAGAGGTTACATTTACTTGGATTAATGATGCAAATAATTTGGGATTAAAAACTAATATTGCTGCAATAACAGAAGATTATAATGATAAGGGAGTACCAGATGAGGACTCTGAACCAGGAAATGAAGATATACCAAATTATGAGGAAGAACAAGAAGATGATGATGACTTTGCTCTAGTAATACTTACAATAAAAACTGGTGGTAAAGCAATATTCACATATAGTTGGTTAATGATATTAGCAATTGCAATCATTGCAAGTGGAATTATATTAATTAAAAAATATGTGTTATAACAAATTTTGGACAGATATTATAAGAAATAATATCTGTCTTTGATTATATAAAATCAAAGGAAAATTAGTTATTTTCTATTTACAAAAATAAAATTTATATGATATAATTTGTTATATATTTATGAAGGAAGAGAGAATATGAATCAAATATTATTTACAAATGATAATAATAATAACAACAACAAAATAGATACCAAAAAGATAATTAAAATTTTTGGTATTGCTATTATTGCAATAGCTGTAATTATTATTATAATACAAGCATATGGTATATACCAAAACAAAAAATCAAATGCAAAAAGTTATACACCAGAAATTGCAATATTAAAAGATGATACACAGACAAAAGAGGTTACAATAAAAGCAACATGTAAAGATGGAATACAGTATGTAGTATATACATGGAATGACGAAGAAGAAAATAGAATAAATCTAAATGGATCTACTTCTTTTGAGAGAATAATAGAAATTCCAGAAAATATAATGAATAATTTAAAAGTTGAAGCTGTTTCTATAAAAGGAGTTAGCAATACCGCAACAGAAATTTTCGAAAACGAATTAGACAATCAAAAACCTAGCATAGATTCTATAACTATTGTAAATAAAAAGCTAAATATACAAGTTTCTGACGATAATGGAATTGAATATTTATCATACAGATGGGAAAATGAGGAAGAAGTTAGAGTAAATGCAGATCCAAGCGATAATAAAACTTTATCTGTTGAACTTGATATACAAAGAGGCACATATAAACTTTGGATTACAGTAGTTGATATTTATAACAACCAGGAAACAACATCTAAATTAATAACTGGAGTTAATGAACCAGAAATTAGTGTAATAAAATATGGTGGAATAGTACATGTAACTGTAACACATGATATGGGATTCAAAAGAATAGAGTTTATAATTAATAAGAGAAAATATGTGTATAGTGAGAGTTTATCTAGCTATGACAAAACAAGAACTACAGTAGAATATGAATTTCCTTTAGATGAAGGCGAAAATTTGGTACAAATTAAGGCATATAGTTTAGAAAGGACTTCAGAAGAAGAAGGGGAGGAACTAGAAAAATACTCATCTAAAATATTTACAGGTAAATGCACATATGAACCATAAAACAAAAGATAGGAGAAAAAAATGTTAAAACAAGTGTATGTTTTTGATACAACAATAAAATTATTAAATGATTTAAGAGAAATGTTTGCAAATGATAAAACTTTTAAATTTAAATGCGTAGAATCTCAAAGAATAGATTGCGTATTAAAAGAAATCCCAGATTTAATTATTATAAATGAAGATCATTTGCAAGATAAATTAAATGAGTTATGCTCAAGAATTAGAAGTGACGCAGATAACACAATTACTCCAATAATAGTAATATCGTCAAATGAAGATATTAACCATAAAATTGAAATTATAAAAAATTCTGTAGAGTATTTTGTAGAAAAATCACTAGGAAGAGAATATTTATATTATATAATAAAAAATATTTCTAGGCTTTTAACTGTAAATAGAACTGTAAGTCCACTAACGGGTTTGCCGGGCAATGTTAAAATACAAACTGAATTAAAAAAGAGAATTTCAAAGAAAAATCCTTTTACAGTATTATATTTAGATTTAGATAATTTTAAGGCATACAATGATTTATATGGATTTGTAAGAGGAGATGAAATAATAAAATTAACTGCAAAGATAATAACAAATAATATATATAATATTTCAGATGGGAATACTTTTGTAGGTCATATAGGTGGGGACGATTTTGTTGCAATTTTGGATGGTACAATAGATTATGAAAATGTATGCCAAAATATTATTACAGAATTTGACACAGAAGTAAAAGACTATTTTACTAAAGAAGATTTAGAAAAAGGATACTTAGAAATACAAAATAGAAAAGGAATTTTGGAGCAATTCCCATTAACAGCTTTATCTATAGGAGTAGTTGTTTCTGAACATGAAAGATTTTCAAATATACTAGAAGTAGGAGAAGTTGGAGCTCAAGTAAAGCACCTAGCAAAAGCAACTCAGGGTAGTTGTTATGCAATAAATAGAAGGACACAGGAATAATAAATAAAGACTCTCATATAAATTATATGGGGGCTTTTCTTTTATGTTTGTTGTAAATAAAAAAAGAATATTAATAATTTTTACAAGTTTAATATTATCTATTTCTTTTGCTAAGATCAATAGTGGGAAAAAAACTATAGAAACAGTTGCTTTGCCAGTAGAAAATAAAGTAATAATAATTGACGCACGGACATGGCTTACCAGATGAAGGGGCATCAAGCAATACAGGTGTAGCGGAATCAAGCATAAATTTAAAAATAGCATTAAAAATACAACACTTGTTAGAACAAGCTGGGAGTACAGTTATTATAACTAGATCAGATGAAAACGGAATTTATGAACAAAATGCAAATACAATAAGGGAAAAGAAAATATCAGATATAAAAAACAGAGTAGAAATAGGAAATGAATCATCAGCAGATATATTTGTATCCATACATTTAAATAAAATTGATCAACAAAAGTACTGGGGGTGGCAAACATTTTTTAAAGATGGAAACAAAGAAAGCCAAAAATTAGCAAATTCATTACAAAATGCTTTAAATGAGACAATACAAAAAGAAAACAGTAGGGAACCATCAAGAATAAAAAATATTTATATAATAGAACATGTGAAAATACCAATAGCTATAGTAGAATGTGGATTTTTATCAAATGAAGAAGAGGTAAAACTATTACTAACAGAAGAGTATCAAGATAAACTAGCATGGGGAATATATATAGGAATAATGAATTATTTTTATTAATAA